>CAZHOC010000509.1:0-4877 GCA_964534295.1 uncultured Bacteroidia bacterium
GCTAATCGTTCCTTGCTAAATCCCAGTATTGCTACTACTCAAAAAGATGCCAGGATTGATCTTAGCTTAATCTCTGAAGAGGCGGGCCTGCTTGTCTATAAGCTGACTTATGATACTGATACGCCCAAGGAACCGGAAGCGATAAAGTTGCATTGGAAAATTCCCTTTTTAGGCGTTAAGGGGATCTGGAAAAGTGGTAGCATACACGATAAAAGGCAGCAATACGATTGGGAATTAGAGCATTTGCGTTCTCGTATCTCCGTAGATGCGCCTATCGTTTGTGCCTTTGGCTATGAAGATGAAAATGTCATCACTTTTGCCTGCCAAGATGCCATCAATCTGGTCGAACTCAATGCCCTCTTGAGAGAGGAGGACAACCACCTATATTGTCATATGAGTCTGTTTACCGAGCGTCATCCTGAGATTACGCATTACGAAACAGAAATTCGAATTGACACCCGAGCTCATCATTTTTCGGATGCCTTGAGACAAACGGCTCATTGGTATACCGAACAAGAAGAATATCAGCATGCGCCTGTACCGCCCTTGGCGCGTGAGCCTTTGTATTCTACTTGGTATAATTTTCATCAGGACCTCTCAGAACCCATCTTATTAGAAGAACTAGAAATCGCTAAGTCTCTGGGCTATGAACTTGTCATTATTGATGATGGTTGGCAAACCCATGATTCTAATCGTGGTTATGATTATACCGGGGACTGGCAGCCTGAGCGTATGCCACAAATGCGCGCCTTTGTTGACCAAGTCCATGAGCTAGGCATGAAGGTAGGATTATGGTTCTCAGTACCATTTTGCGGTAAAAATTTAGAAGCGTACCAGACTTTTAGTGGCAAGTTTTTGACTGACACTCATCGATGGGCCCCAGTATTTGATCCTCGCTACCCTGAGGTAAGAGCTCATTTGATTGGTTTATATGAGCGAGCTGTACGGGAATGGGACATGGACGCTTTGAAGCTAGATTTTATCGACGATTTTCAAGTTTACGAGCAAACTGAACTCACCAAAGCCAATGGGAGAGATTATGCCTCTGTAAATGAGGCTGTTCATCGATTGATGAGTGATGTGATGAAGAGCTTACGAGCGATTAAACCGGATATTGCGATTGAGTTCAGGCAGAAGTATATCGGGCCAGCTATGATGAATTTTGGCAATATGTTTCGAGCCTTTGATTGTCCCAATGATCCAGTAACCAATCGTATTCGGACTACGGATGTCAAGCTGCTATGCGGACCAGCCGCAGTTCATTCTGATCCGATTACCTGGCATCCAGATGATCGCATCGAATTAGCCGCTATCCAACTGATCAATTCATTGTTTTCAGTTCCGCAGCTGTCAGTTCATTTAAGAGAAACGCCCTCTGCTTTTTTGCAGATGATAGAGTTTTACACTCGTTATTGGAGTGAGAATCGAGAAGTCCTTCTAGACGGGGATTTCTTGCCTCATGGACCCTTGGCCAATTATCCATTGCTGGAAAGTGAACTAGATGGCCATCGCATTATATCTGTTCATGAGGAAATGGTGGTACCCATAAGTAATTCAAATCATCAACAAATTGATATATTTAACGCCTCGATGAATTCAAGTTTGGTTCTGCGAGCAGAAGGAGAGACTGCTTATTGGCAATCCACTATCTACAATTGTCAAGGACATATATTGCAAGACAGAGAGCTTGAGCTTCATCCCGGTCTAAATGAATTCGATTTACCAATAGCCGGACTACTACGGCTCAGTAAAAAGAATTAATTTCGATCTACTACTTATCAACGGACTACTTATACAAGCGAAATGAATGTAATCAGTGATATCGATATTGGTATTATCATCGGCTATCTGGGCGTAGTGCTTCTCATAGGTGGCTTAGTTGCCTACCGCACACGTTCAGAAGAGGATTTATTTCTAGGCGGCCGCACGCTGGGTTGGGGCCTAATTGGACTCTCTCTTTTTGCTTCTAATATTTCAAGCACGACATTGATTGGACTAGCGGGAGCGGCTTATAGCACTGGGATTGTGCAATCTGTCTACGAATGGAGTATGGGAATCCCTTTCATTTTGTTGGCCCTGATTTTTATTCCGCTTTACATCAAATCTCAGATTACGACTATTCCAGAGTTTTTGGAGTATCGTTTTGACCGGCGTAGCCGAACGTTTTTCTCTATCATCACCATCTTTATCAGCATTGTCGTCGATACTGCAGGAGGACTTTACGCAGGCTCTTTGGTCTTGCAAGTCTTTTTCCCTGATCTGGTCTTGTGGCAAACGAGTTTAATGCTAGCATTATTTGCCGGGATATACACAGCCTTTGGTGGCTTGAAAGCAGTAGTTTATACTGATGCGATCCAGGCTATCATCTTGATTTTGGGCTGTACCGCATTGACCTATCTACTTTTTGAACGCCTCGACTTTAGTTGGGATACCATGATTGCCTCGGCTCCGGAGGGACATTTTTCTGTGGTTCGCCCACTCGATGATGATTCTCTGCCTTGGCCTGGATTGCTGTTGGGAGTACCCTTTCTCGGCTTTTGGTATATGGCTACCAATCAATATATCACCCAAAGAGTCTTAGGAGCTAAGAATATCCGCCACGCCCGCTGGGGAGTAATGCTTGCTGGTTTCTTGAAGATGTTGCCATTCTTTATCATGGTGATCCCAGGTGCGATGGCGATCAGTCTTTTCCCCGGCTTGCCGAACGGTGACCTTGTTTTCCCCACTACGGTAATGGAAGTACTACCTGTTGGTTTGGTTGGTCTCGTCTTAGCAGGCTTGATTTCAGCCATCCTTTCGAGTGTGGATTCGACTTTGAATTCAGCTTCGACTTTGGTCGTAGTTGACTTCGTCAAAACACGCAATCCAGACATTAGTACCAAGGATATGGTGAAATATGGCCGGATATCAACCTTGGTCTTTATGCTTGTAGCCGCTTTTTGGAGTCCGCTCGTAGGTCAGTTTGATGGGCTCTGGGCCTACCTACAGCAGATGTTTGCCATTGTGGTTCCGCCTATCGTGGTGATCTTTTTGGTGGGGACATTTTACAAACGAGGCAATGGAGACGGTGCCTTTTGGACCCTAGTCTCTGGAACTGCCATGGGCCTTGCCTTTTTCTTACTCAATCTCGTGGAGATTTGGCCGGTCCATTATACCATCAATGTAGGCATTGTTATTGCCTTATCATCCATTGTATTTGTTTTGGTGAGTAATGCAACCGAAGCGCCTGATCCTGAGGTGGTTGCTAAGTATACCTATCGCAAAGAGCTAATTGATATGGAAAACGAAGGCTTGCCTTGGTATCAAAATTATAAGGTACATGCAGCCCTCCTGTTTAGCTTGGTAATTGCGACTTTAATATGGCTCTGGTAAATTTTTTGAAAAAAAATCATAGGTAGGCAAAAGTTTTTCCTCAGTAGGGGCATCTAAGCATTGTAACAGACTTACTCCACAATTAAAACAATGCTTATGATTCGCTATCCCTGGGGTGGTCTGTTTGTCCTATGTCTTATTTTCGGCGCATGCGGGGGAGATGATTTCCCTGACATGAATACCGGTGTTGGCCCTAACAACGGTGGCCAAGGAAACAATGGTAATAATGGAGGCAATTTCGCTTTGAGTGAGTTTGCGCTGCCAGATGTCGCTAGAGATCCCGTCGGAAACCCTACTACAAATCTTAAAGTTGAACTGGGAAGGATGCTCTTTTGGGATCCTATCCTATCGGGTACCAAAGATGTAGCCTGTGTTACCTGCCATCATCCTGACTTTGGCTATGCTGATGGTTTAGATCTATCAATTGGTGTCCATGGTATGGGGCTTGGTCCTCAACGCCGCAATGGCAATCCTAATCAAGCCTTCTTTGCCGGCCGCAATGCGCCCACTGTCCTCAATACTGGCTTTAATGGCATCGATGAAAATGGCGTCTATATTCCTGAACGAGGCGCTATGTTTTGGGATTTAAGAGCTCATGGCCTGGAGGAGCAAGCCTTATTACCACCTACCTCTGCCGAAGAAATGCGAGGAAATGTCTTTGCGGCTGAAGATGCGGTTGATAGTGTCATCTTACGTCTAAAGGCGATCTCGGAGTATCAAGACCTCTTTGACCAAGCGTTCGGCGGAGCCGAAAGCATTAATGAAACCAATCTCAGTCGAGCTTTGGCAAGCTTTCAACGGAGCCTAGTCGCCAACAACAGTCCCTTTGATCGATATGTGGCCGGTGAAGCTGATGCAATGAGTCCACAAGCGATTCAAGGCTTTGAGCGCTTCCTCGATGTAGGTTGTGCCAATTGCCATAGTGGTCCTATGTTTTCAGACTTTGAAACTCATGTTTTGGGGGTTCCTGATAATGATAAATTGACGGAATCTGATGCTGGGCAAAATGGTACTTATGCCTTTCGAACCCCTAGCTTACGAAACATTGGCATCACGGGGCCTTACTTTCATAGTGGCCGAGCAGAAGACTTGGAAGATGTTTTAGATTTCTATATCCGGATTCAAGGCAATGGCAATGGAGGAGGTAGAGGCGCCTTGCCAATCAATCCCAATGCTGGTGAATTGGCCGATGAGTTAGAGGATTTGCGTTTGAGACCACAGGATATTGATGAAATCGAGGCCTTTCTTAATGCATTGACTGACCTTGATTTTGATGATCGGGTACCTGTAAGAGTACCCAGCGGCTTGCCGGTTGGAGGAAATATTTCTCAGTAATAGAATTCAATAGGTCGAGGTCGAGCTGCATTTGCGGTTCGGCCTTTTTTCTATTTACTGCTTCGCAGAACGCTTAACCCTGCTTTTCCATCAACCGATCATACAGAGGTCGAAAAATGATAAGCGTTCCGCGCAGCGGCAATAAAAAAACTGACCAAGTCCATGCAACG
>CAZHOC010000510.1:0-4874 GCA_964534295.1 uncultured Bacteroidia bacterium
TCTACTTCAACCAAGCTGCTGGTGAAAAAGGGCTGAAAGTCATGGATCCTTCTATCACGCCGGTTCGATTCATCCATGTTGGGATTCCCGAAGTAACCTATAACCTGGCTGCTCGATTGAGAGATATGGGCTTCTATGTAAATATAGCAGTATACCCAAGCGTGCCTTACAAGCAATGCGGTATTCGGATCACCATCAATAATCATCTAAAAAAATCAGACATTTTTCACCTGCTAGAAGCCATTTCTGATCAAATGCCAATGGCTCAACAGGAAGAAAGATTCAAGTCTCTTCAACAAAAACAAGAGTTTGAGAAAGTATATATAGGTTGATGCTTTAACCTTACGTTCTTATCAATCGCCTTATTTTCCTACTTACAGGGTAGACGTTCCACGGCAGAGATACATTCTCTGCCGTTCTTTTTTTTGAATATCTGTTTAATGGGTGTAATAATTTCGATAATTGGACTTTTTTTAGATTGAATCAAATGGCTAGATTGTGTCTCAAAGCAAATCACATTTCATGCTTAAGAAAGTACGCTCAGCCTGGCAATGGCTATCCAATCTTGGCGTCAGTGAAGATCTGTCTTCAGGAGAAGCCAAACGTATCCGTCTCACCAACCGGATTGGGTTCATTGTAGGTCTATTGCTGATTCCTTCTCTTGCCCAATACCATTCTCTCAATATCCCGCTCGCCTTCAATATTCAGGTGCTTACCTGTCTATTATTGATGTCAGCCCCGATTTGGAACTATTATCGCCGATTTATTTTGGCTCGGTTTATCGTAATCGGAGGAGGTACTGTCAATGTGTTTTTGACGAGTTCCGTAATGGGTTTTGCTAGCGGAGAGCATACTGCTTTGGTACTAGTTACCTTGGTATCCTTCATCCTTTTTGACCTAAGACAAAAATGGTATCTCGGCAGCGGGATTGGTTTAGGCTTCATTTGTTGGATTGCTTTAGAGGCAACTTCACACTCCGTATTTGGAACCTTTGACGTTGCGGCCAGCTCGCAGCATGAAAGTTATATCTTCAATTTTAGCATTACTTTAGTCTTTGTCTCTATCATTGCCTACTACTTCCAAGGACTTTCTAATCGTCAGGTAGATGATATCATCACACGTGCCCAGCGCGAACTGAAGGCCGTTTTTGATAATTCTTTTGATGCGATTTTCCTCGTCAGCTTAGGTACGCACGAGATCACCTCCGCCAATGAGCGCTCTATGGAGATGTTCGGCCTTGCCGAACGCGAAAACTTCATCGGCAATTTGATAAATGATATGCGGGCTGAACCGCTTAGCCAAGATCAACTCGAATCTATTGAAGAAAGGCTGCAAGCAGGCGACCGCTGGAGCTCAGAGACGCAGTTCCGCAAAGCGGACCAATCACTCTTCTGGGGTAGTGTCGCTTACACCTTTGTTAAATACGGTGAGAAACAAGAACTGCTTGTAAGGATTACTGACGTAAGTGAGAAAAAAGCCGCAGAACTAGCGATCATTGAAGCCAAAGAAAAAGCGGAAGAAGCCAACCGCGCTAAAGATAACTTCATGGCCAATATGAGTCATGAAATCCGTACGCCAATCAATGGTATCATCGGACTTGCTGAGATCATTGAAGCGGAAGCCGAAGATGATGAATTACAGAGCTATGCTGACTTGGTATTAGAGTCGGGGCATCGCCTGCTGCGAACGCTTGGCAGTATCCTTGATTTGACACGTCTAGAGGCGCAAGATGTCAATCTCGCAGTTGAGCCGCTCAATGTAAACGAACTCTTTGAGTCGATTGATGAAACCTGGCGAGATGAGGCTACCCAAAAAGGCTTATATCTCGAAATTACTGAAGCTCAATCAAGCCGAGCTCCTCTCCTCAATAAAGCCTTTGTTGAGCAGTCATTAGGCCATATTATTTCCAATGCTATTAAGTTTACTGACCAGGGAGGTGTCTCCATTTGGTCGGAAATAGATGAATCCAATCCTGATACCCCCCATCTCAAAATCATTGTTGCGGATACAGGCATAGGGATGAGCGAAAAATTTATCAATAAGAAGTTGTTCATGAAATTTGAACAAGAGAGCGATGGGCTCGACCGTAACTACGAAGGTTCTGGCTTAGGACTTTCCATCGTGAAGCGAGTCGTAGAACTAATGCAAGGAGAAATCGAAGTACAAAGCGAAAAGGGAGAAGGCTCCCAATTTATCTTAAGCTTCCCTCTTCCGGAACTAATTCCTGCCACCAACTAATCAAAGCCACTGGACTTTAACTGTATGACCATGACAAATAAGCCCGCAGTGCTCATTGTTGAGGACAATAAAATCAATGCTCTTGTACTAAAGAAAACCATTCAGGAGATATGTGAGCCTGATCATGTAATCTGTGATGAAGCAGTATTTAAAGCTGTCAGCGAACGTGAATATCAAATTATCCTGATGGACATCAATCTAGGAGGAAATAGTCTTGATGGTGAGGCTATCATGAAGATTCTCAAAGAAGATGATCGCTATCGTCATATTCCCATTTTTGCGGTAACCAGTTATGCAATGCCAGGTGATGAAGAACGCTTTCTTGAAGCTGGCTTCGATCGCTACTACTCTAAACCCATCGCACGCAAGAAGATCAAAGTTGATCTCAGTTCAGCACTAAATCAGGTCGGACAGGCCAACGGATAAACTCATCATTATAGATGATAGGACAGAGGCGTAAACCATGGTTTACGCCTCTTTATTTTTTGATACCCTCGACAATATTTGTAGTCGAAGGTGTAATCTTTTGAATTAAAACGTCATTAAATAAACCGAAAAGCCGTACTAACCATTGGGGAGGTGCTAATAGCAGTATATACAGCTATCCTGCCCATACAAGAGTGACACGTAAGATTTAAGCGAAAAAAGTCCCTATTTGGATATTGAAAGGAAAGCATTGGGGGCTTGAATTTCGACACTACCGTTACCTAACTACCAAACTCTTGTCCTAATTCAGTAGTAGAAAAACAATTAGTCATGTTCGTACAATCAAAAGCTATTTCCGCTGTTCAACCCGAAACTTCTCAAGAGGAACTTAATCCTCAAGATCGCGGCCTATCTTATGATCGTCAGGAGCAAGCACTGGTAAACCTAGGTGCAGTAGCATTATTGCTATGCATGAGTTTGATCGGTGGCCTCGCTATCTGGACTTTCTTACCGGTAGGTTAAGGAGAACGGAAGTGCTTCTATCTCCTTTGCTTGGAGATAGAACAAAGGCGCTGCCTCTGCCTCAATCATTTGGCCATCATGCCAAACTGGCCCTCGCAGCCAATTGAGTCGAATAGACCCATCCAAACTATCCATCAAAAAGTATTGCCGGCTTTTCGAAAGCTGGATGTCCAAAGGAACATTTTCCTGCGGAATACCATATAAAATCGGTCCTCTCTCTAAAGCAATTAGAGAGGGGACATTTTCATTTTGGACCCTTCTTACTGCTAGCGGCAGCAACAACTCTATCATGTCTCCGTCTTGCCAGGTTCGATTGATAAATGCATATCCTTCCTCAGTAGCGGGCATGATTAGATCTTCATTGACCCGGAGTTCCAGTTTTCGATTGCTTGCATACAGGTATCTGTAAGGGCTATCTGGTAGGGCTAGATTTCGAGAAGAGCCTGGTATCCTTAGCCCCAAAGTAAATGGGATAGCTTGGGTAGTCTCTATTCTCAATTTTACGATTTCCTCCCAGGGATAACGCGTTTCGGTAATCACTTTGATGCTTTGGCCGTTGACAGTGAGTTCTGCGGAGCCGGGGACATAAATATTGGCAAACAAACTGTCGGGTCCACTCACAAAGGCAAAGTCTCCGGGGTGATAAGTAGAATCTCCCTCTTTATAGGCGCTGAGCAAACCATCATTCCAAAGCGAACGCTCAATGACTTCGATATAACGACTCTGGCGTTCTTCAAGGAAGAGGGCTAAAGACAAAGGAATCAGATCCTCTTGACCCAGTAGATCGATAGAGTCGCGGAGGTAGTTTTGCCAGTCATTTTTGTTTTCTGGCCCTAAATCGGGAACGCTCAGTTCTTTGCCTATCGGTTTGTCTGCCCACATTTCGCCACTCAGGCTAACTTGCTCATGCGGGACTGCTTCCCAAGTGTAGGTTGGCTCTTCACAGGCCGCCAAAAGTATCATCAAAAACAAAAGCCCCAAAGGGCACCAAGATCTTTGCATAGCGCAAAATTACTGCCTAGGCCTAGATTGCCCAAACCCTAATTGCGTAGCCACCACTGCAAGAGCGCAAAGGCTTCCATCAAAAAGGCAATCCCCATGTGGATCAAAATACCGCCCAAGATGTTTCGGCTGCGATAAGCCAAAATCCCCAGGATATAGCCGCCAAATAGAGAGCTAATTGATTCACCCATAGGTTTTGCAAAATGGCGCGAAACATAAAGAGAGGCCATGGGGAGAACTGCTTTGGGGCCGAGAACACTATACATGCCGATTACAAAAAAGCCTCTAAAGATTAACTCTGTCCATACAAAATCGAGCAGGTAGAAGACTTCATATAGGGCTATGGCACCGCCTTGCGGAACGCCTTCCATGCGCTGTACCATGCGCAGTTTGAGGGTAGGGTAGTAGTCAATAAATTCGGGTAAAAAGGAAGCCGCAAATACGATGGGGACCATAATCCCAAGCATCAATAGATAAGGCGGCCAATGAAATCCTTTGATTCGTAGGCCATAAAAACTCTCCTGCTCCTTATCGTACCAGCGCCAAAAGACCCACATAGGCAAAAATATCGCTACTACACTGATGAAGGTGGCGCTGACCTTATAGAGATAGTAGCGATATTTTTGCCTATGATTGCCAGTACTGACATCGATATGTCGAGGGACACCAGTGAAGAGATCAGGTTC
>CAZHOC010000511.1:0-4867 GCA_964534295.1 uncultured Bacteroidia bacterium
AAGAGGAATCTGATACAGAAGAAGGCGACGATAAAGAATAGTCCTTGTTGATTATTCCCTACGCCATATTAATTTTGCCTTAACAGCAATTTCAATCCAAATTGCATCCCTATATTCTACTAAATATGTCTCGAATCTCGCTCATTATATATAGCTTTGCCCTCCTATGCTTAGGCGTCGCATGTAGTAGTCAAAGCAACACTTCCACCAGTTCCGCTCCTGTAGAAATGCCTACCGCTACCAAAGTAGCGAATATGGAACCCGAGGAAGAAATGACTCGCAACCATAAAATTGAGTTCGAAGTCAAAAACTTTGCTGGCGACTTTGCCCTCATCGCTTTTAATCAGGGCTCTTCAAAGCTCATGCATGATACCGTGCCTGCTCAAAATGGCAAATTCGTTTTGGAAGGGGAAGATCCGCTTCAGCCAGGGATTTACATTGTCGCTCTGCCGCCAAGCAATACCTATTTTGAGTTCATGGTGGACCGAGATCAAGTCTTTTCGGTTAAGACCGATACCACTGACTTCGTCGGTACGATGCAATTTGAAGGCTCGGAGCAAAACGAGATTTTTTACGAAGACATCAAGTTCCTGAGTGCGCAGTCTGCTAGTATGCAGTCGGTACAGCAACAAATACAAGCTGCCACTCAAGGTACTCCCGAATATGACAAACTAGTAGAGGAGCGCAAGAACATCAATGATGCGGTACTTAGTTTCCGGGCTAAGCTCGTGCAGGATCATCCTACCATGCTCTATGGCAAAGTGGTCAATATGATGACAGACCCTGTTGTGCCAGAAGCACCCAAAAATGCAGATGGTAGCCCGGTTGATTCACTCTATGGCTGGAAATACACGCGCGCAAGATGGTTAGACCAGATCGATTTCAACGAAAAAGGTCTCGTTCGGACACCGACTCTTGAGCCCAAGATCATCCAATACTTGGAACGCTTTACCTATCAGCATCCAGATTCGGTTATCGCTTCTATTGACGATATCCTCGGGCGTGCGGGCCAAGGTAATTATGAAGTCTTCCGCTATTGCTTGACGACCATCTTCAACAAATATGTCAATATTGAATTGATGTGTTGGGATAAGATTTTCGTGCACATGGCCGAAAATTACTATCTCAATGAGCATCCCATGATTGATTGGCCAGACTCTACTATGTTGGCTGATATGCGCGAGCGTGCTGTTGCGATGAAACCTACCATTTGTGGCGAGATTGCACCTGACTTTACTGTTAATGACGGCGATGGTAAGCCTGTCAGCATGCACAGCATAGATGCGCCCTATACCATCGTCTACTTCTGGGATTATGATTGCGGTCACTGTAAAACAGAGACGCCAAAGCTCGTCGATGCTTACAAAAAGCACCAAAAAGATGGGGTAGCCCTCATGACCCTCAGCATCAACGGAGATGTCGACGAATGGAAGGATAAACTAGCCAAGGATTACCAATTCTCCGGCGGTATCCATACCCAGGATCACCGACGTCAATCAGGTTTTGACCGTTATTATGACCTTCGGACAACGCCAAGAATGTTTGTGCTTGATAAGGACAAGCGGATCATTGCTAAGCGGATCACTGCCGAGCAACTGGATCAAATCTTTGCCTTTGAAAAGCAACGTCAAGCGGCCCAATAAATCATATGGATTTTCGGTATCGCTCCGCTCAAGTCGATCTTGTATTTGGGCGGGGAGCCTATCTCAAAGCTGCTGAGGTTTTAGCGGCCTATGAGCGCGTATTTGTAATTGGAACTAAGCGTTCTGCGCAGCAGCTCCAAAAACTCCAAAATGCCCTCTCTCAGCAGCAACTGACACTCTTTCAGGAGGTGGTGCAGCATGTCCCTCAGTTTTTAGTAGACCGCTGCGCGGAACGCTTATCCCGATCAAAAGGGCAAGTAATTTTAGCGATTGGTGGTGGTTCTGCAATTGGATTGGCCAAGGCATTAGCCCTGCAAACAGCTCTCCCAATTATTGCGATCCCGACCACTTATGCAGGCTCCGAGATGACCAACATTTGGGGCATTAGTGAACAAGGCAAAAAGACTACGGGCCGCGATACCAAAGTACAGCCTCGGTACGTTTTTTACGATCCTGATCTAACTCAAACGATGCCAATGGCCGTAGCAGCAACTAGTGCTATGAACGCTATGGCTCATTTGATGGAAGCGGTTTATGCCCATGACCGAAACCCTATCTCGCATGAGCTTTCTCTCTTGGGTATCCGTAAGCTATTGGCAGGTATGAACCAAATGGTTGAGGCGGGAGAACTGAGTGCTGAAGCAAACGAAAACTTATTGTTCGGAGCTTATCTAGCGGGCAAATCTCTTGGGGAGGTTTCTATGGCATTGCATCATAAAGCGGCGCATGTGTTGGGCGGCAGCTTTGGCCTAGAGCACGCCAAGGTTCATACTGTGATGCAAGCTTATGTGCTTGAATTTCAGTGGGAAGGACTTTCTGCTGAAATTCAAAAGGCTTTTTTCTCTGCTTTGGGTGATGATTATCCGCCTCGGGTCTTGAAGAACATTGCCGATCGAATGGGCGCTCCCACCGATTTACAATCGATCGGCTTTAAAAGAAAAAATATCCCCAAAGCTGCTGATATCATGTTGCAAAAGCCTTATCCTAATCCTGTTCCCCTGGAGCGAGGGAGACTGGAAGCCATGCTAGAGAGGGCTTATGATGGCGATCTAATAAGTACTAGCTAATCTTCGAATCCCTTCCCTTCCGACTATTTTCACATTCCCTCCCTTCCTATCCTCAAATTGGCTAACTTTGCACTTTCCTAAAGCAATCTCGGCTGATTATGATCTTATTTTTTGGTTCCCCCTCCGAAAAAGTATTCGCCGTTCAGGTGAAAAACGCCTTAGACTCCACTGACATTCAGAAACTTACATGGTTGTTTGGTAAGCAACCTTTGATTGATTCAGAGAGTCTAGCTGGACCCTTTATTGGACCACGTGCTACTATGATTACTCCATGGAGCACCAATGCGGTAGAGATTACCCAAAACATGGCCATCAAAGGTATTATCCGGATGGAATCGTTCCGCAAAGCGGAAAACGATAGTAAAGACTACGATCCTATGCTGGCGCAAAAATATCAGCAACTAGATCAGGAAATCTTTACTATCAATCATCAGCCGGAACCCATCCTGCCGATTGAGGATATTGCAGCCTTCAACGAAGCAGAAGGTCTTGCCCTCAGCCCAGAAGAAATTACTTATTTAGAGGAGGTCGCGGCCAAAATCGGTCGTAAGCTGACTGATTCTGAAGTATTTGGTTTCTCACAAGTAAACAGTGAGCACTGCCGCCATAAAATCTTTAACGGGACTTTTGTCATCGATGGGGAGGAAAAAGAAACTTCCTTGTTCAAATTGATCAAGAAGACTTCGGCCGAAAATCCTAACGATATAGTCTCCGCTTATAAGGACAATGTCGCCTTTATCAAAGGACCTGAACTGACTCAATTTGCCCCTAAAAGCGCCGATAAGCCTGACTTCTACGAAAAGACATCTTTTGATTCTGTGATCTCTCTCAAAGCAGAGACGCACAATTTCCCCACTACGGTAGAGCCATTCAATGGTGCGGCTACGGGCTCTGGGGGTGAGATTCGCGACCGCCTGGCCGGAGGTAAAGGTTCTTTGCCGCTTGCAGGCACCGCGGTTTATATGACTTCTTATTCCCGCCTCAAGGAAGATCGTCCTTGGGAAAAGCAGATGGACGCGCGCGATTGGTTATATCAAACGCCACTCGATATCCTCATCAAGGCTTCTAATGGCGCTTCTGACTTTGGCAATAAGTTTGGTCAGCCCTTGATCGCGGGTTCGCTCTTGACTTTTGAACATGAAGAAGGAGGTCGCAAATTGGGTTTCGATAAGGTCATCATGCAGGCCGGTGGTATCGGTTATGGCAAGGCCCAACAAGCCCTTAAAGACACTCCCAAAGCAGGCGACAAAATCGTCATCATGGGGGGCGATAACTACCGCATTGGCATGGGGGGAGCCGCGGTTTCTTCTGCCGACACGGGTGAATTTAGCTCTGGTATCGAACTCAACGCCGTCCAGCGCTCCAATCCTGAGATGCAAAAGCGCGTCGCCAACGCCATCCGTGGGGTAGTGGAAGGAGATAAGAACTTCATCGTGTCTATCCATGATCACGGCGCCGGCGGCCACCTCAACTGCCTATCTGAATTGGTTGAGGATACGGGTGGAAATATAGATCTCGAAAAGCTGCCGATTGGAGACCCTACGCTTTCGGCGAAGGAGGTAATTGGCAACGAATCCCAGGAACGTATGGGATTGGTGATCGCTTCCGAAAATATGGAAACTATGCGTCGGATCGCGTGAGCGAGCTCCGTTCTACGAAGTAGGAGAAGTAACAGGAGATATGCGCTTTACCTTCGAATCTTCTACTAAGGGCGACAAGCCAATGGATTTGGCGCTAGAAGATATGTTTGGTAGCTCTCCTAAGACGATCATGCAGGACCAAGAGGTCGATCGTCAGTATGAGGCTCTCGGCTACAGCGCCGAACGCATCCCCGAATACATCAAAGCTGTATTGAAGTTAGAAGCGGTCGCTTGTAAAGACTGGCTGACCAATAAAGTAGACCGCTGTGTCGGAGGTCTAGTGGCTAAGCAGCAATGTGCGGGGCCACTTCAATTGCCGCTTAATAATTGCGGGGTGATGGCCTTGGATTATGATGGCAAGAGCGGAGTGGCTACCTCTATTGGACATTCGCCGATTAGCGGTTTGATTGATCCAGTTGCGGGCTCTCGTAACTCTATTGCTGAGGCACTGACCAATATTGTTTGGGCTCCTTTGGAGAACGCTTTGGCCTCTGTATCGCTATCCGCTAACTGGATG
>CAZHOC010000512.1:0-4861 GCA_964534295.1 uncultured Bacteroidia bacterium
GAATTACGGAATGCACACTTCAACACTTCAACACTTCAACACTTCAACACTTCAACCATTAAATAAGCGTTCTGCGAAGCAGTAACCCAAAAATACCGGACGCGAAAACAAAGTTCACGACCCGGTAAGAGAGGAGGGATAAAATTGATTGGTATCCTCTACCTTTTTCTTAATATGATGGTTTCAGTGCCACTGACTTCTGGCTCTCGGATATCTAAATAGAGCGTCATTTCCTGATTACGTTTGATTTCCGCCTCATCTTCTTGGATCGTATAAACCTGTATCCATGACTTGAGGGGACTAATACCATAGAGGAAGAATCTTTTTTCGTCGAGATCCAAAAACCAAGTCATATCATTGGCGAAAACAGCTTTAAGGCGCATATAACGTAGGCCGAGAATCTTGCTATCAGCAGTAGGATCGCTATAGTTTAAAGGATTGAAATTACTTTCCTCTTCCTCAGCGCTGAGAGTGAGAGTACCGAGATCCTCATAAATGGTATCTGCTTGGATTACTTTGACAATCTCCCACTCTCCTTCATAGTAGGTGTGAGGATTTACTCTGGTTTTGTAACAGGCTACTAGACAAAGAGAAAGCAATAAAGCAAGGAGGGAAAAATATCTTGGATGAGACATGGATGTTAAAATTCAGAGGTGAGACTAAATGTGATACCTAAACTAAAGCGCCATTCGCTCAGCTCTCCGTTTACCAATCCCTCTGCAATAGCGGAATTGCCTGGATCGGGAATCACAGCGGCATTTTGAGCCAAAAAGGTGGGAAATGTATGGTTGTTGTAGTAGGGCGAATCACCTCCTAAGCCCAATTCATCCTGGATGCCGATGCTGCGATCACTTCGCTGGTTCTCTGGCAAGAAAAAGTCAGGACGCATACCAAGTCTTTCGGCATGAAAGGTAAAGAATACGTATTTGTAGCCTAGTGAAGCCTTGAAGCCGTAGCCTAAATCCATCTGATCAACATCAAATATCCCATTGTAGCTACTTTCCATACCATAGCTCTCCATGCCATTGGGATAGATCATCTTGGATCGTACTTGCCCTTTATTAGTATTCATTGAAAAGTAAGCACCTATGCGGATTAAATCAGTAGGCAAGGTCAATCCTACTTTTAAATACTGCTGGCGAGCGTTAAAATCGATATGGCGAGTCCGTCCATCATTAAAATCAGCGACCATGGTCTGTCTCAAGGGCGCAAAGCCATATTCCATATCAAGGGAATAAAGAAAAAGACCAAAGCTCCAGTACGAGCCATTATCAAAATTGACATTGGGCAAAGGGCTAGACAAAAGACTAGCAAAGCGACTGTTGTAGGTATTGATAAAATTATTTAAGCTTTCATTTGTCAAGCTGCGATAACGCATTTGCCCAACAGAAACATAAACACCAGAGCGCTTTAAGGCATCTGGCACTTGGGCCAAGGCGGAGGAGAGCCCTAGCCAAACGAGCAAGCAAAACAAGACGCTCCTACGCCATGTTTTTAATGGGAAATATACTTTAATCATGAGCCTTTTGATTTAGATTCAAGTTCGAAATTTGTGCAATAGAAAGCATTACCCAAAATTGGGGAAGGCTATACCGAAAATGGGGAATGGGAGTTTTTTAGGCTTTGGAACCCAATACCGCAATACGAGAAGAGTACAAATTGATCAATACGAAGATCAAAACTGTAAAGCTCAGCAGGGAAGAACCTCCATAACTAAAGAAGGGAAGAGGAATGCCGATCACGGGTACTAAGCCAATGGTCATACCGATATTGATCACCACGTGAAAAAAGAGTAGCCCCACTACACTGTAGCCGTATATTCGGGCGAAGCGAGTTTTAGAGTTCTCGGAGAGAAACTGCAAACGCCAGATAAGCAAAAAGAAACACAGCAGCACCACGACAGAGCCGAGCCAACCATACTCTTCCCCCACCGCACAGTAAATGAAGTCAGTTTCTTGTTTGGGGACAAATTGATATTTGGTGTAGTTCCCTTGCAGATAACCTTTACCCAATATCCCACCCGAGCCGATGGCAATCTTTGACTGGATAACATTATAGCCAGCGCCTTGGGGATCAATACTGGGGTCAAATAATACTTTTAGGCGAATTTGCTGGTGAGGCTGCAAAAAGCCCATCAATTGGTTAGTGCCAAAAGAGACGAGGCTAAAAAAACCACAAATCATCCCAATCAATATCGCATTACGAACCCAGCGACGGGCATTAAAAGTCAAACCAAAAACGAGCAGTCCAAGTAACAAAATGCCGACTATGATCCAGATCGAGCCTTCGAGATAAAGAGAGAGTAAAGCCACACCGCCGAGAAGTAACAATACTATCGGCACCAAAGGGTGGAGTCCTTCTCTAAACAAAACTATTAGAAAGCTTCCAAAAACAAGGGCCGAACCCGTATCATTTTGAAAGATGACAATAAGAGCCGGCAAAAGAATCATGCCCAACACTATCATCAAATCTTGCCCGTTGCCCATGCTAAAGTTGAGCCGAGACATATACTTAGCAAGTGCTAAGGCGGTAGCGAGTTTAGCGAATTCGGAAGGCTGAAATTGCTGCCCTCCAATAATCAACCAACTCTTGGCCCCATTGACCTCTTTACCGATAAACAAGACCAGTATCAAAGTCAGAATCGCGGCTCCATAGGCTAAATAGGCTGTAGAATATAGAAATCGATGATCAAGTAGGAGTACTAGCATGGCGACCCCAAGGGAGACGCCCATCCAGACGAGCTGCTTGCCGTGTAAAACGCCAAAATTGAAGATATCGGTCCCAAAATTGGCAGAGGAAACCGCATAGATCGTCATCCAGCCCAACAGTACAAGTCCAATGTACAGTAGGATGGTAATGAGATCGAAATCGAAGTTTTTGCGGTTCATCTAAAATCTGGCGTTCAAGATTCGATTGTATTCAAATTTCTTACTTACGATTTCTCCTTTGAGGTATTGCTCAATCATACAAGCACTCAAGGGCGCAGCCCAACGTCCACCACCACCTGCATTTTCGATAATGGCTGCAATCGCTATGCGAGGGCGATCTGCTGGGGCAAAGCCGAGGAATACAGAGTGATCTTCCCCGTGGGGATTTTCCACAGTTCCCGTTTTACCCGCGACATCAATGCCTTCAATGATGGCCCTACGCGCCGTACCCGTAGATACTACTTGAACCATAGCATCGATAACCGTACGAAAATGGTAAGGAGAAATCTCAGTATCTATGGTATCGTAAGAAACACGGTTCCAATAATTTTCGTCTCCGCGGACTGCTTTCAAAAAGTGGGGCTTCACATAAGTCCCTCGATTGGCAATCAAGGTCGCGAGGTTGGCCATTTGCAAAGGTGTCATCAAGATCTCCCCTTGACCGATAGAATTACTGATAATCGTGGTTGCAATCCAGCGATTATGGCCATACCAGCGATCATACATCGTTCCGGTAGGGAGTTTACCAGGTTTGTCATAAGGGATATCCACCCCGAGTTTGCGGCCAATCCCCATGCGATCCATATAACCGCGCCAAATATCAAAGGCTTCGTAAATGCTATCATATTGATGGTGATGCAAGAAGTCCATATAAGTGGCGGCAAAATATGAGTTACAGGAATGCTTGATGGCATTGTCTAAGGAAAGTGGCGTTACATGAAACCGACAACCTGGTTTTCCTTTATTGCGACTAAAACCACCCCCACAACTGTAATAAGTATTTTCCGTGATAACCCCTTCATTTAAGGCAGCGAGTGCATTGGCCAGCTTATAAATCGATCCCGGTGGATATGCCGCCATCAAAGGTCTGTTGAAAAGCGGCTTGAGAGAATCTCGCTGTAGGCGACGCCAGTTGGTGTATTGTTCGCTACCGGTCAGAGAGCTAGGATCATAAGCAGGCGCACTCACAAAGGCGAGGATTTCACCTGTTGAGGGCTCGATCGCTACGATACTGCCTCTTTTTCCTTGCATCAAGGCTTCGCCGAACGCTTGTAACTCGGTATCTATACCCAACATCATATCCTGGCCTTTGACTGCCGCCGTATCATAACGTTGTTTGGCATAGCTTCCTACTTCTCGATTATGCACATCAACCAAAATCTTTCTTTGGCCCTGCACCCCTCGTAAAGTAGTATCATGACTGTGTTCGATCCCTGTCTTGCCTACAAGGTCCCCAATCCGGTATTTACCGCGAGAGGATTTAATATCTGAAGAGTCAACCTCAGAGATATAACCCAGGATATTGGCTCCTACTGGATATTCATAATGCCTTTTGTTGCTAACGCTAAAGCTAATTCCTCGAGCATCCCAGAGTGCCTCCTGCAATATCCCGCAAGTCTCTAGATCGAGGTGTTGAGCAATAACTGACTCTTTGTAGCTACTATACTTTGAGGCCTTGGCAATTGCCCGCTCTAGTTCCTCCTTGCTCATTTCGAGATATTTGAGCAGCAGCGTGGTGTCCGGAATATGCAGGTTACGGGGAGTAACCATCATTTTGAACATTGGCTGGTTGCTCACATATATTTCGCCATATCTATTGTAGATATTTCCGCGGGGCGGAACGATTGACTTTGTCTTGATGACGTATTTATCAGCCCGGCGAGCATATTCGGTGCTGAGTACCTGGATCGAAAACAAGCGGGCGCCAAAGCTTAGGAAAACCAAAGCAAAGAACAAGATGATAATACCGCCACGTACTTTTAACTGATCCAAAAGAGTATGAGCTTATCGTTTATAAAAAATATAACTGAGGACGAAACAAAGCAAGAATGTATATAAAGTACTTGCCCCTATTTTGATGAGCGTTCGGAAGAAGTCCTGAAAACTCAAAACCTCTAAAAAGAAGTAAGCTAGGTTATGTAAAAAGGTCAACG
>CAZHOC010000513.1:0-4849 GCA_964534295.1 uncultured Bacteroidia bacterium
CCATAGAGGTACCTCTTTCGAGACAGTAGGCATGTTTTTTCAAGCCAAGGGTGAAGACTTTTTTGCCAGGGGCAAAGAAGTCAAGTTTGGGCGTCCGAGTGGTAAAGCTATCAATCTTACCGTCTTTTCCGTAGGAGCCAACTCCTACCACCCCATCAATACAGGCAGGAGCATTATTGATGTCTTTGCCAAGATCCGTATCGTTGCCGACGGCAGCAAAAATCAACACACCCGTATCCTTTACGAGTTGACTAACCTTGGTCTGAAAGGCTTCGCTAACACCTCCCTCTGAGATAAAGAGACTAATCGAAATGATATGCGCACCTTCAGCAATGGCCCATTCTATGCCGGCAAGCAGGCGGGCTTCGGTTACGACCTGGCTATTGATGACCTTGCCGATGAGCAAATTGGCTCCAGGCGCTACGCCAAATAATCGTTTGCCCTGGGCCGTGATCAAGCCCGCACACTGGGTGCCATGCCCCTGGCTGTCGGTGACCTTGGGACTATTGCTCACAAAGTTTTTACGGGCCGAAATATACTTAGGATTAATCTCAATGTGGTCTTCGTAGAGGCCAGAGTCTAGGATCGCGATGCGAACGCCTTCCCCCATCGAATAAGGCCAAATCCGATCTATATCCAATTGGACAATCGGCCAATCCATTTTAAAAACTGGTAGTTTGGCGGTGACAGGTTTGAGGCTAGGTTTGGGCAATGGCTGGCGAGCATTAGGAGCGTTCTGCGAAGCAGTCTCCACTAGCTCCAAATCTCCACTCCATAAAAAATTGCCTAAGGCATCTTGATACCAACGATCATTGCCGTTGATAGCTTTGCCTTTGACTTCTTTTAGGACGGTCCAGAGCTGGCCTTTGTAGAGTTTTGCGCGCGCTAATCCAGTACTTGAGTCTGCTTTTGGCCAGAGATCTGTATCATTTATTGCCCTCAGCTGCATATAGGCAATTAAAGCATTATTGAGAATCCGTCAAACACAACATCCATATCTGTCGATGTCTGCGATCATAAAGCAGATAGGTCATATCCCAATATTCGTCATAAAACCAGTCGGCCCAAGCAGTATTGAAGGTCACGACACTGACCTCTTCGTATCGATTTTGGATGATCTGATCGATAAACTGCTCGGCTATGCGGAGTACTTCTTTGGCCTCAAGATCCTGGTTGGAATGAGGGCCCCCATGATAGAGATGTCTCGCCAAGCGTCCCGCCATATCAAAGCTATCGGGCAAATGGGTAAGTGATTCGAAAGAGAGTAGGCTCTTATCGATGCTGAGTTCGGCCGCAGCCGAAATAATATCTCCACTGCCCAATGCTCGGCTTACAAATTCGATTTCAGCCAAACGGTTGTTGTAAGCAAACCAATCGAAGGTTACATTTTCTGAAACCTGAAAATGATACAAAAGGGCTCCTCCCCGCGGGTGCGCCACCTTGAGATCATGGATAAAATGTAAAATGTCCGGATGGGTAATAGGGATGTTTTCAAAGCGGATTTTACTCCACATTGTGCGCACAGCGTCTTGATTGGGTCTTTGGTGCAGCCAGTCCGGTTCGAGCGTTTTCAAGGAAAAGCGGGAAAAGTATGATTTAATATAGCAGTTGATCGCTTGAGAAAGCAAGGAAAATCAACAATTCTACAATTCCAAAACTGAGCAAATTTTATACCTAGCCTTTAGTATTTACAGGCTCAAGCCAAGCAGCAATGGCCTGCTTTCTGTCTGCAGATAATTCGCCATTTTCCAACCAAGTATGTACCCAACCAGCAAATTTCAGATTGAGATAATCGGCGGAAGCAGCGAAGGGTTTAGCAAAAAAATCTGGCACATCATCATCAGGCCCACAGCTCAAAGTCAGCCATGTTTTGCCAGCCCAGCGGTCATAAAGTGCCTTGTGAATTTCGAATAGGTCCGTAAGACGATCAAAAAAGGTTTTCATCTGGGCACTCATGCTGTACCAATAAACTGGGGTGGCTAGGATGAGATAATCATAGTTTACCAATTCTTGCATGAGTTTGGGAAAATCATCGCTTTGGCGATGCTCATAATCATAATAGCCCACCTCATAATCGTTGAGATCGTAGAGATCGGCCTCAATTTGGCTCATCAAGTGAGATATCACTTTGCGGGTATTGCCGTCGCTGCGTGCACTGCCCATCAGGATCGCAATTTGCTTCATCCTCTAATCTACCCAATCGGCAGGAAAAAGATTCATCATTTTATCAGTAAAATTTGAAAATTAGGCCACGCAAAAGCCCGATCCTAAAACCTCAATCTACCTTAAGAAAACGAGGGTAAGAAAATCAATAAGTGAGGGAATGTCGCGTCTCAAACACTCTTAGGTAGGATTAGTTTAGCTTCTTGTCCTAAACCTGATCTCAGTATCAAGCATCTATGCAAAAAGAATCGATCATCATCATTGGCGCAGGCCTTAGTGGCCTTAGCCTCGCCTATAAACTTAAAAAAGCGGGTAAAGACGCCCTCATTTTAGAGGCTCGCTCGCGGGTTGGAGGACGCATTCTGACACATTATCAAGAAGGTGCGGCTCCGATTGAATTGGGAGCGACTTGGTTGGGTAGAAAACATCAATCACTCACGGCTTTATTAGAAGAATTAGATTTAAAAGTTTTTCCTCAAGAATTGGGTGGCAAGGCAATCTATGAACCCATTTCTACTAGCCCCCCCCAACTCGTCCAGCTCCCTCCTAATGATGAACCCAGTTATCGAATAGCGGGTGGTAGCTCTACGCTTATCCATGCTTTAGTCGAGCGCCTGGCGCCGGAGACAATCGTTCTCCGCCAGGAGGTAAAAAGCCTAAAAGAGCAAAAAGACAAAATCATCATCCAAACCCAGACCGAACAATATGAAGCAGAAGTGGTCGTCTCTACCCTCCCTCCTTATCTATTTTCTCAAACAGTGGAGACTCAGCCAGCGCTGCCCGAATCGCTACAAAGAATAGCCGCTCAAACTCATACCTGGATGGGAGAGTCCATTAAAGTAGCCTTGACTTTTGAAAAGCCGTTTTGGAGAGCAGCAAATTTGAGTGGCACCATTATGAGCAATGTCGGTCCGATACCGGAGATGTATGATCATGCAGACGTCTCCGACGAACGCTTTGCCCTAAAAGGATTTCTCAATGGAGCCTATCACGCAGCTAGTAAAGAGGAGCGTTTGGCCGTAGTCCTGCATCAATTGAGAAAATACTATGGGGAGGCAGTAAACGATTTTGTACAATACGAGGAGGCTGTTTGGCGAGAAGAGCCGCATACTTTTGTGCCTTACCAAAGTGATATGCTGCCTCACCTCCACAATGGGCATGAAGTATACAGACAAGCCTTCTGGGAGGGAAAACTCTTTATCTCCGGTTCAGAGACAGCGGCAGATTATCCAGGCTATATGGATGGAGCAGTGCAAAGCGCCGCCTATGTCTTTGGGCAAATAATGAGTGAGACTGAGAGCTAGAAAATATAGTCTAGCGTAAGGCCAGCCGTAATCAAATGGTCATTATCAAAGGAGGTAGTATTGCCTTCTTCCCATTGTTGGCCGTCGATCAAATCGTCTAGGAGGAAGTTGTACCTCCCTTCAAGGCCAATGGCAAAGTGCTCGGTAGCACGAATCCGAAAACCAAAACCCGCAAGGAAGGAAGATCTAAAAGTACGATTACCGATCTGAGTGGTATTCAAGCGATCTTGCTGTGCGAGGGTCTCGTAGGTACCGTCTAACAGTTCATTGAGCTGGGTGCGCACTTCTAGAGGATCAGTGGCCGTAATCTGACTGTAATCGTAGAGCTCAAAGGTGCTCTCATTATAGACGTTGATACGTGTTTCATAGAGCATAAAATTGAGCCCCGCCATAAAAAACAAATCCCAGTTATCGCCACTATTGGGAGAGATTAGGCGATTGAGGTTAAATTTAATAGCACCAGAGGCCGAAAAGTGCTGCATCTGGTAGTTGTGAAACACCATCTGGGTAGAGTCATAAAAATAAACGCTATCCTGTTCTCCATTGAGGGCAGAATTATTGAGAAAGCTATTTGAGGCCGTGGTTCCCAAACCTTGCATCAAACCACCTCCTAGCATAATCTTCAGATCCATCGTCCGTGAAAAGGAGTTTTGAGCGTAGAGTCCAATTTCATAGCCTGGTAGCACCTGATTGACATCTCCCCGCAAATAATTAGAGCCTAATTGTAGCCCTACTGCCCATTCGCCTACAACACTTGGGCTGACTCCATAATATTGCGCCTGCGCTTGCGCACTGAATATCAGTAAGCTTAGACTAACTAAGTATCTGATTTTGAGGTATTTCATCTTAAAAACTTTTCTATGGTGTAGGAAGTGCAAATCTAGCCAAAAATTGCACTTCCAAAATGAAGATTAGGCCTCTAGGCAAAAAAGTTGACTAAGAATTGAACTTTTTTGGGTATTTTTAGATTAGGCTATTACTTGACTACTACTCATGAATAACGAATTTGACAGGGCAAACGCACGTTTTGCCCGCAAAAACTTGCTAGCTCTATTGCTACTTTTTTTCTCGTTGCCCATCAGCCTTTTAGGCCAAGATTTGGTCCAAGGCACTATCGAAAATGATGAAAGCGGCGAAGCATTAGTGGGTGCAAGAATCATCATCGAAGGTACTAGAATTGGCACTATGAGCCGGGAGGATGGGAGTTTTTCTTTCCGTCCCGGAACGCAACCTCCCTTCGTCTTGATGGCTACCTTTTTAGGCTATGACACCTTACGATTAGAGGTAACTTCCCTTTCTCAAGTGGTAACACTCAAGATGACAGAGAACTACGTCACCCTCGGCGAAGTCAACATCTTTGCCAATGCCGCTCTCGAAAAACA
>CAZHOC010000514.1:0-4847 GCA_964534295.1 uncultured Bacteroidia bacterium
AGAGAAGAGTAATCTAAAGACAGACCTAGAGTTTTTATCCCTCGCCTACTCAGACCTTTTTGGTACGACCATCTCTGAAAATGCACTAAACCAAATGGTCAATTCTTATAATTCTGTGGGAGATAAACAGCTCATCGCAGATTATATCATCCGCAATATGTTGGAGGCACCGGGAGCAAGTATCCCTACAGACCAAGAAATGAGGGCCGATATTGACGCCTTTGTACAGGCGACTTATAAGAAATTATTTGTGCGTGAGCCAACTGAATATGAAAGATGGCACTTCAAGCAATTGATCGAGCAGGATACGGAAATCAGTCCTGAGCAAATCTATTACGCCTTTCTTACCTCTGACGAATACCGCTACTATTAATCATCATGAAAAGAAGAACATTTCTCAGAAATGCAGGGCTGACTGCGGCGGCTAGTTTCGCAGCCCCCTATATATTGCCCAGCGGCAGATTGTTTGCCAAGACCATGAATCGCAAGGTCAATCATGTGGTATTTGTCTTATTCGCTGGTGGCATTCGCAATATCGAAGCCATTGCCCAAGAAGAAGGCAATTTGATGCCCGCGTCCTTTGCCGGAGCAAATTCGACCAATCCTGGTCTCGATCCTATCCCAGCAAGCCCCTACCCTAGTCTATTGTCTAGTGAAGGCACTTTGTTTCAGGAGTTCCGCTACGCGGAAGGCCCCACCGGACACTTCAATGGCCATACCGTAGCCCTTACAGGGGTTTATAGCAATACAGGTCTCAATTTGAAGGCTCACCCTGAGGCGCCGACGCTCTTCGAATATTATATGAAGCATAATTCACCAGCCGTTACTGCCCGTAATGCTTGGTGGGTTTCCAATTCATTGGGTCCTTATCCTGCGCTCAATTATAGTCAACACCCTAGCTATGGGCCCCTATACGGTGCAAATCACATTGCCCCGACCAGCTTGCTCAACAATTATCAGGTTTTGCAGCAGCCTAAGCAGTTTCAATTTCACGAAGAAGAAAAGATAGCTGGGGTACGCAACTTCCTGAATCAAAACTTTGATAAGTCAGCCCTCTCTTCGGGTGATAGCAATTACAATACGCCTGAGGACGTTAAAGATATTCAGGCCTTTATCAAGCAATTGATTGACTTGGGCCTAGCCGGTGGATTTAACAATCCTCTAGGTATACAGACTCAGTACGCTACCAATGATGTGTTTACCATCATGATGGCCGAGGAAATTCTCAAAGAATTTGAACCAGAGCTTTTGGTGGTAAACATGACTGATGTTGATGAGTGCCACCAGAACTTTAGCGCCTACTGCAACAATCTACGCAAGGCAGATTATGCGGTGGCTCACCTCTGGAACATGATCCAAAATACGCCCGGTCTTGCCAATGATACTGTAATGGTACTCGTTCCGGAACACGGCAGAAACCTCCTCCCCAATACCGTCATGGACGTATATGGACGAGCGGGGATAGATCATACCGGAGATCCGACCTCACGGGAAATCTTCTCTATGATTTTGGGTCCTGACACCGTTATCAAACGTAATCAGGTAGTCGGTACGCCAAGTAATCCTGTTGGAGAAAGCATTGATATTGTGCCTACTATCGCTAATCTGTTAGGTTTTGACAATCAGATTCCAGCCGGCTTATTAGCGGGTCGTATTCTTAATGAAGCCCTTGTTTAAGCACTACTAGCATGAAAAAAGTCATCTTATATATCGGTATACTGGGCTTGGTTTTCGCCTCCTGCGAACGCTTGGACCCGACTCCTCCTCCCAATCCTTTTGATGAGATTGTGTATCCAGAGCCACCTGCCCCCTTACCAGAGCCAGATTCTAGTTCTATCGTAGGGCTGCACAAGTATATCTTCTCACAGAGTTGTGCCGTGCCTGGCTGTCATGACGGGGCTTTTGAACCTGATTTCCGGACTGTGCAGTCCAGCTATTCTACCTTGGTATTTCAACCGGTGGTCAAAAATACCACGGGAGGAGATTATGAGTTTCGCGTTGTGCCCAAGCAGCCTGAAGCCTCTTGGCTTTATTATCGAGTTACAACTGAAGACCAACTCTTAGGCAGAATGCCGCTCTATGACAACCCCTTGACTGATGGGCAAACCAAAGCCATCAGACAATGGATTGAAAAAGGAGCTCCCGATATGTTTGGCAATGAATCCAATCAGCCCAATCGCCAACCTACCTTTAGTGGGGTCGCAGCTTTCGTAGACTTCAATGGCTTTGAATTTCGAGTGGATACCATCCGCGGTGATGAACCATATTATCCTTTTGCGGCCTTAAAAAATCAAGATTTGACGATTTATCTAGCCTTAGAGGACGATAGTACCAGCATAGGCATGTTGCAAAATACGTCTTTGACTTTTACTGGTGAGCTGGATGGTTATGACAATGGCTTAGAAGTAGATGCCGTCTATAATCCCAACCCAAAACTAGTCCCTGATTTCTATGGCCCAGGGCAGGACGAACTTTTTTACTGGTCAGTCACTGTCAATACCGCCAATGTGCCTAAAGGAGTCTTAGAGCCTAGTGCACCTGAGATTTCCTTGTTTCGTCTAGAAACTGCAGATGGAGATCATGCAGAATCATTCCTGTTTCCGCGTGAGTCCCAACCAATTGAGACTAAATTTTATATGGCCTTTTTCCTCGTACAATAATGCGTATATACCAAATCTTTTTCCTGAGTTTCGCTGCGCTAACGATGGGGCTTATGCTCTCCAGTTGTAAAGGAGATGCCCTCATCATCCCATCGGTGCCGGAAATCGAGCTACTGGATGTTAGCCCAATCGCAGTCCAAGCTTTTAAAGACAGTATAGTATTTAAGATACAATACACCGACGGTGATGGTGATCTGGGCACTAATGACGATACCCAGCGCAATGTTTTTTTGCAAGACGATCGTATCGCAGCTACTCATAGTTTTCGGCTACAGCAAATAGCGCCTGATGGGGCAGATATCGCTGTTCGCGGAACGTTTACCCTTAGCCTGCCCAACACCATTATTACAGATGGATCAGCGCAGCAAGAGGCTAGTTTTACCTTATATGTGGTAGATCAAGCAGGTAATGAATCTAATCGAGTGAGCAGTCCTATAATTCTGGTTAGCGAGTAATCCGCGAGCCTCCTCTAGCTTCTGTTTTGTATTTGTGAAATAATCTAAAACTCTTTTGGGATTTTTGGGTTAGTAAATGAAAACAGAAGACACATATATGGAATATCATATACGATCATGGACCAAGCCATTCTTGCAGTTTGCGGCTGCCTACCACATTTTGTGGGGCTTGTTTTTGATCGTTAGACCCAACCTCTTGCTGCAATGGGCCAATCTCCCGCTCCCTCAGTATCCAATATTGGTACAAGGGATCGGGGGCGTCGTCCTCGTTTTTGGTGTAGCCTACACCATTGCAGCCAAAGATGTCATGCGTCATTGGATCGCAGTGTTCATGGCTTTCCTGCTCAAAAGCGGAGCCCTTGTCGGAACCTTAGTCTATTACTTCATTGGAGTGCTAGGTTCTGAATTTGTTTGGTTTTCTTTCCTCAACGACCTTTTGTGGTTGCCTATGCTTGGCTGGATTCTCCATCAAGTATTTTTACAACACGAAACGCATCAATACTTCCTAGATCGCCGCAAATTGCGTGTTGTAGGAGGTTTGTTAGAAAACTTTGAGGATCAATACGGTACGAAATTGGGAACACTTGCCCAACATCGCCCTACTCTTTTGGTCTTTATGCGGCACTTTGGTTGTACCTTTTGTCGCGAAGCCATGGAAGATTTAGGCCGCAATCGCGACCATATAGAATCAGAAGGCACACGTATCTGCATTGTGCATATGTCCCCTCCTGATCGTGCAGATGAATTCTTTGCCAAGTATGGCCTGGCAGACGTATCTCGCATCTCAGATCCTGAGAAAAGCCTATATCAAGCCTTTGGCTTACCAAGAGGCGACTTTAAACAAATGTTTGGCTGGAAATCTTGGTTAAGAGGATTCTTTGCCGGCGTGGTAAAAGGGCACTGGGTAGGCAAAGAAGAAGGTGATGGCTGGCAAATGCCAGGTGCGTTCTTACTCTACAAAGATGAGATTGTACACAGCTTCCGCCACCAAACTGCTAGCGACAGACCTGATTATGTTTCCCTCGCTCAATGTGAGGTCTGTATTTAGGCTTCTTCAGTGATGGTCTCCTTGGGGATCGAAAAGATCACTTGGGTTCCCTCCTCCGGTTTAGACTCTAACCAAATTTGACCTCCCTGCTTTTCGACGATACGTTTGCACATCGCTAAGCCTAAGCCACTGCCCGGAAATTCCTCAGTGTGCAGACGCTGGAAGATTTGAAAAATTTGATGTTGGTATTCTTCGGGGATACCAATTCCGTTATCGCTGATGGCCATAATCCAAAAGCCGGGACTATCTTTTATTTCAATGGTGATTTCTGGGTTTTCAGAATAGTTGAACTTGATTCCATTCTCAATCAGGTTACGGAAAAGTAACTCCCATTCCGCTTCTACTCCCTTTAGCATAGGCAGGTCAGGAGAAATCACCTTAGCATCTCGTTCCTTTAACCAACCCTCCAGAGTGGTTAGTACGTTGTCCAAGACCTCATTTAAATCAATAATCTCCTGGCCACCTTCACGAGTTCCTAACTCAGAATAGTGAAGCAGATTATTGATCATTTCATAAAGCCGCTTCGAGCTTCGGACCGCAAAGGAGATATATTCATCTGCTTGTTCGTCAAGGCGAGATTTATAGCGTCGTTCTAATAATTGCAGGTAGTTGACGATGGTTCGTAAGGGAGTCTTGAGGTCATGAGAAGCAACGTAGGCAAACTGCTTTAGATCATGATTGGCC
>CAZHOC010000515.1:0-4831 GCA_964534295.1 uncultured Bacteroidia bacterium
TATCGACATGCGCAGAGCTCAATAGCCCCTCTCATACCGTTGATATCTTTCGGCAATAGCATTGCCTGATCAATAGCATTTTGGATATGAGCGGTATTATCGCCAGTGATGGGGGAAAGGCTAAACTCATTGAGCACAGTTGGGATCTCTACACCACCTCCCATATAACCAGCATGGCTAAAGTCTGGAATCACATTCCCTGCGGTGTCTCGTACATAGGTTAGTGCTCCATTTGCATCAGGATAAACGATCTGAGAATTCCACTGGGCTTGGAGCTCAGTTAAAGGCAGTA
The DNA here is from genome assembly GCA_964534295.1 of uncultured Bacteroidia bacterium. Classification (GTDB taxonomy): domain Bacteria; phylum Bacteroidota; class Bacteroidia; order J057; family J057; genus JBCAWW01. Next base: position 293 of record CAZHOC010000515.1, read on the forward strand.
GACACAAAAGGCCAATCGCCGCTAGAAAAAATTTGAAGTGTTTCATTATCTAATGATCCATTTGACGAATCCAGTTTGCCCTTGAGTAGAAAGTTGGATAGAATAAATACCCGCATTTAGCCCTTGACGAGGTATCTCGTAGCGATTCAGGCCTACTCTGCTTTGAATCTGATCTTGATATAGCAGTCTTCCTTGGATATCAAAAACACGGACTTGATAGTCTGTGATTATTGCACTTTCAAAGTCGAGACTTACGGATTCAAAGGAAGAACTTGGATTAGGATATAATTTAAGCTTATTCGCGGCGAATACCTCTTCTATACTTACAGATTCCACACAATTTGAATCATCATTTGTGTCTGGTCTAGAGCCAATAGAGACATAATCAAAATAGAACTCGTTTCCAGCGAAATTGGCATCTTCTCGATCGAGGTAAAACCAAAAATCCCGCATATCAGTAGAGTCGAAGCCCATATAATCGGCACCGCTAAAAGTATAGGTAAGTTCAGTCCATTGGGTAAGATCCCCCGGAACCGTCTGTTCCACTATGGCTGAGCGTTCTCCGGAGGAGCCTCCCCCTGCCCTCAAGACCATCCCTAAACTGACAGGGGCAGCAGAACGTACTCGGGTGTAAAACCGCATTTGGCCGGATAGATCAGTAATATCATTGCCAAAACCATCTTTAGGATTGATCACCATGGGACGGAAAGCAGGATGAGGATCTCCAATAGGGTCTGTAACAGATACAGAGAGCTGGCTACAAGCGGTATCGATAATTTGTGTTAGCTGAGCAGCACCAGAACCACCAATCACTCCTTCCAAAGTATCTGCCCAATGTAGCACATAGGGAAACTCAAAAGGAGGAAACAAAGAGCAATCTGAATCCTCTGAAGGGTCTGGGCGTTCGCCGATGGCGAAATAATCAAAATAGAACTCATCTCCTGCAAAGTTATCCGTGCCACGATCAAGATAGAGCCACAAGTCTCTAAGATCGGTTGAATCAAAACCACCAATCGCAGTAGCATCCAAACTGAAGGTAAGCTCCGTCCAATTTAAAGTATCGCCAGGAATCATGACTTCCTGCAAGTTTGAGCGTGAACCTGAGGAACCATCCCCAGATCGCGCGATATAGCCCAATATAACCGTGTCCTTAGAGCGTACTCTAAGATGGATTTGTGTACTATTACTGAGATCTACGATATCATTGCCCATGCTATCCAAAGGATTGACAATAATCGGGCTAAAGGCGCCAAGAGGGCTATTGACAGGATCGAGCACAGAAAGGCTAAGTTGACTACAAATACTATCTATTGTTTGTGAAAGGGCACTTCCCCCACTCCCAGAAAACAAAGGATCGCTTTTGTCCCAGTGTAAAGTGTATTGAATACCTTGAGTGGTATCGATCGGCATCGTACTAGTATCAGTAATACAGGTCGAATTTAGACTCGTATCGGGCTTTGCCCCAATGCTGAAATAATCAAAATAGAACTCATTGCCAGCAAAATTATCGCTACCGCGATCCAGATAAACCCATACATCTCGAAGGTCTGTAGAATCAAAACCGCCCAGATTGCTGGTATCTACATTGAAAGTTACGTTTGTCCAAGCTCCGGTATCACCGGGGATAAGTTGTTGTTGTAGATCAGAGCGGAAGGCAGAGCTTCCATCACCCGAACGCAGTAAAAGTCCTAGCATTACTGAATCACGACTGCGGGCACGAAAATGAAAACTCATATTGCCAGACAAATCGACAAGTTCTGCACCCGCAGTATCCTTTGGGTTGATAATGATAGGGCTAAAGGCACTAAGAGGAGCGTTAGCAGTATCAGTAACTGAAAGCGCGATTTCGCTACAACTGACATTGATCATTTGAGTAAGGCTTGCCCCACCGCTACCACTAAAAGTAGGATCATTGGCATCGTCCCAATGGAGGCTATACAATGGGCCAGCATCGCTCATTGGAGGCATGCTATCAACACAAGTCGAATTATTCACAGGATCAGCGGCAGCACCTATGCTTACATAGTCGATCGAAAAATCATTGCCTGCGAAGTTATTATCTCCTCTGTCTAGATAAAGCCAGATATCCCTAAAGTCTAGGGAATCAAAGCCTGCGATATTGCCAGCATTAAAGTCAAAAAAGAGATCGGTCCAGATATTCCCTCCGGGAACGCTCAATTCAATCCGATTGGACCTTTCACCACTTGTACCCCCACCTGAGCGTAGCAAAAGCGCCAGCCTAATAGTATCAGCACTTCTCACCCTTGCATAAATGCCTAGGTTATTGGAAAGGTCAATAATATCATTTCCCTGCCCATCCTTAGGATCAAGTGTATAAGCATTGAAGGGAGGTAAAGGCATGTTTGCAGTATCCGTAACCTGAATATTAAGGAAGCTACAAGCGCTATCAATATTGAAGGTGGAGACTGTCCCAGCAGTACCCGCAGTCAAGAGAGGATCACTATTTCTGGTCCAATGCATCTCATAGATTGGCGATTGGGCCGACAAGCCAAAGGTGCTCAGACAAGCCAATCCAATCAAAATCAATTTAAGTTTTTGTCCCTGGTAAGAGAGTAAAGTAGTTCGCATAGTTTTGGTTTGAAGAAAGTATCCTTGCTTGGAATTACGATTTCAAACTCCAGATATAATTGGTTAGAAAAGTATAAGAATGGTGGAAAATCCTATGGGATGCTATGTGGAATGATTTATCTGCTTACAAAGGACAATTTTAGGAGGAAAAAGAGACAAGATTTGCTCTCAAGTGATCACACAAAAAAAATGCCCACACATCATTGACATGTAGACATCTTATCATGTACCCGCGGATGGATTCGAACCATCGACCTTTGGTTCCGGAGACCAACGCTCTAATCCCCTGAGCTACGCGGGCAATAGGGTGGACAAAGGTAGAGATTTATCTCTAAAATGTAAATCTATCAATTCCATTTACGAAGGACTTCTAATCCGGTTTGAATCAATTTTTGTTCTTCCTTCTTGGGGTCTGGAGCAAAATGCTCTTTTAATCGGTTAGCCAGAATAACCGCAATCGTACCACAGCGATGGCCTAGTGCTTTACCTAGGCTCATAATGGCCGCTGCTTCCATTTCCATATTCAAAAATCGCTGCTGTCCATGACGAAACTCCCCTACTCTATCAGGCAAATTGGGGAGTTTGACCGGAAGACGACCGAGGCTACGGCCCTGGGGACCATAAAATCCACCCGCAGTAAAGGTCCCTCCTTGCAGTATTTGTGGAAAGTCTCTCTCAAGTTGCTCCAATAAGGCCTCATCTGCGGGAGCATGATACAGGGGTAAAGGTCCACCGATCTCATTCCAAAATTGATCTAAAGCGTTCTGCAAAGCAGTATCATAAACGGGAAAATCATAATAATTCATCAAACCGTCTCCACCTACCGCCCAGGCAGATGCCACTAGGGTCCCAACCTCAACGTCTGCCTGCATTCCGCCACAAGTTCCCAAACGAAGTGCTTGTACTTTCGTAGTTTGAGTAAGAGGTTGACGGGTACTAAAATCAATGTTGAATAGGGCATCAATCTCATGCCAAACGATATCAACATTGTCGGTCCCAATCCCCGTAGATATCACAGAGACTCTTTCTCCTTTATAGTAGCCCGTGAGCGTATAAAATTCTCGTTTGTGTTTGTTTATTTCGACCTCTTCGAGGAACGCTCCTACCTTTTTCACCCGATCTGGATCCCCCACTTGAATGATTTTAGTAGCTAGCTCACCTGGTAATAAATCAAGGTGATAGATGGAGCCATCTGGATTTAAAATCAGTTCCGTTTCCTGCATATTGAAAGAATTTCAACAAAAATATTACCTAATCTGAATTTCTTTTGGGGGGGCATTACAACCCATGAGCTAGTGCGAGCATCCTTAAACTAAGCAATCATGAAAATAATTTATTCCCAAAGGAAAAAAACTTACACCCATAAACCATTCAAAATTTCAAACATTTGTGATTTAGGATGTGTATTTAGGTGACAAAGTTTAAATTTATACGTCAAAACTAAACAATTGAGCCTTTGCTGAGAACGTTAGCAATTTAATAACGTACTCTATTTATGGATTTGCAACTCAATTGCTTAGCCCGTACCTTTGTCAGTTCATATAAGCAAAGGGTCATATAGAATTGTATACCAATTTAACCGCATTTATATATTCAGCCGTAAATGAGACAGCTCAAGATTAGTAAACAGATAACGAACCGGGAGTCACAATCCCTGGACAAGTATCTGCAGGAAATCGGCAAAGTAGAGCTGCTTACACCGGATGAAGAGGTAGATTTGGCAAGACGTATCAAGCAGGGAGACCAAATTGCCCTGGAAAAACTCACGAAAGCCAATCTTCGATTTGTCGTATCGGTAGCGAAGCAGTACCAAAACCAAGGCCTCTCTTTGGGAGACCTTATCAATGAAGGAAATCTCGGTCTAATCAAAGCGGCCAAACGTTTTGATGAAACACGTGGTTTCAAATTTATCTCTTATGCGGTATGGTGGATTCGTCAAAGTATTTTGCA
>CAZHOC010000516.1:0-4825 GCA_964534295.1 uncultured Bacteroidia bacterium
GTCTCTGTGTATACGCCTCGTATAAAAGCCAATACTAATCGTATCAACTATCTCTGGGAAACTTACGCAAAGCGTATTTACGATACTGATGCCAATGGTAAGAAGGTTTTTGTTCGTTGGGATTATCCCAAGCAGTACGCTAAGCAGACCAATCGTTTGACCCAGATCAATAAAGAGTTGGAAAAAGATATGGCTGAGCGCCAGGCTGCTTTGGTGAAGCTAGAAGGTGATCGTAAGCAGGCTCGTTCCGCTTTCAATGCCAATATTGAAGAAGAACTTCAGTTTCTTGCCAACCAGAGAGATGAAATCACCACAGAGCTCAAGAGCCGTGAAGCTCAAAGAGAGGCTGCGTTGCCCGGTGTTAGGGCAAAAGCAGAAAAATATGGTGTCGGTCTACCTGCAAAGATTCAAACGCTAGAGCACATGAAGGACAATGATTCTTCGATCTGGTGGATGAGTAACATGATTGTATTGCTTTTCATCATGTTGGAGACCTCTCCAGTATTTGTCAAGTTGATTACGAAAAGAGGCCCCTATGACTATCTGCTTAGTCGTATTGAGCATCATAAAAAAGTGGAATCGCTCCGTCAGATTTCAGATATGAACTACGACCTTAGTGCTAATATGCAGCTGCAATCCCGCCGCGCAAAATCTCCTAAAGTGAATGGAGTGAAGCCCGAGGAAGTAGTAAAGAACTAAGCGTTTTTTGAAAAATAAGGAGTATGGATTATCACATTTATCGGGATAATTTGTACTCCTTATTGTATATAGAGATTTATACTTTAGCTTTATATGCTCCAAAGTAGGTCAATTAAGCTCTTGCTTTATATTATTGCTTACTTTAGAGAAATTACGAGAAGCAACTGGGGTGTTGCTAAACTTCCTTTTTTATTAAAAAACATTACTTGCTTTAAAGCTGTTCGAAACAGCTTTGGTAGCAACTCGGCAAACTCATACTACCTTTTACCTCTTGAAATCGTCTTAATTTTTCATCAGTAGATTCGCCAATGTCCTTTAGACTATTAACGCTATTGCTTCTTCTGCCATTGCTGGTTTCTCGTCCGGCTTATGCGCAGAAAACAAATATTGATAGTTTACAGCAGTTGCTCAAAACTGAGCTTGAGCCTCAAAACGAGATTGAAATTTTGACAATCTTGGGTACCGAATACTTTGGTATCAATCCGGCTGAAGGTAGGCATTTCCTCTCTCGAGCGATTCTATTAGCGGAGGAAAACAATTACGAAAAGCTTGAGATTGATGCTTATGAAGCCTTGGTGCCCATCATCTATTCTATCAATCCTGATTCGGCGCATCGACTAAATAAACGCATTCTTGCCTACCGAGAATTACACCAGGATACCTTAGGGATTGTAAAGATTTACAACTATCAAGGGATCATGCTCTTTGAGGAAGAGCAATTTGAAGAATCGCTTGAGACTTTTAAAAAAGGACTAGCCTTAGCGGATAAATATGTAGAACTAAAGGCTCGATTCTTTATCAATATGAGCCAAGCTCAAATTGATCTAGGCCAATTCAAAGAAGGAATCGATAACTATTTCAATGCCTTAGAGATATACGAAGATATTGGAGATGCCTTTGGTATGGGGCTAATTAATAATAACATTGGCGTTGCTTACTACAACCAAAATGATTTTGAGAAGGCGCTTACCTATTACAAGAAGTCTCTCGAAAATTATGAGCAGACCAATAATGAGCTCTATGTACTGACGACCAAAACGAATCTCGCCAATACTTACTTAGCACTTGAGCAAATTGATAAAGCAGGAAGATCCTACGAAGATGTATTGAGCATCGCTCAAAATCTAGGGGATCAAAAAACGGTCATTAAAGCAAAGTGCGATCTAGTCTTTTTTTATTCCGAAAATGAGCCAGGCAAAATTGAACTGATCCAAGACTTATTGGATGAATTGGAAAAGAATAAGATGCTGATGGATCCTATTGATCTGAGGCAGTTTCACTTGGCTAAACTGACTCGCTTCCAGCAAAATGAACAATATGATCTCGCCATCCGGGAATTTGAAAAGGTAAAGAATATCAAGCTACCCCCTCGATTGCTATCATACGCTGCTGAAGATCTCGAATTAGCGGCAGAACTCTATCAGGAAGTTGGTCGCTATCAGGAGGCCTATGAGCATTTAGTTGAGTACAAAACTATAAGTGATAGCTTAGTCAATCAGGAAAATTTAGCAGAGCTGAAGCTAAAAGAAGCCGAGCTTCGATATAATCAAGAAAACCGCGTCCGCGAAGAATCTTTCAAATCAGAACAAGCGATTGCACAAAAAAATATTCGTCTTCGTAACGCAATTGCCATCGGCTTGGTCATCGCCTTATTACTCGTCGTTGGTTGGGGGACAACCATAATCAAGTCCAATCGACAAAGTAAGCAGTATGCTCAACAACTAGAGATGGACGTTGTAGACCGCACTAAGGAGCTACAAAAGGTCAACCGAAATCTAGAACAACTCAATTACGAACTCCGCACTTTTAGTTATATCGCCTCCCATGATATCAAAGAACCTATCAGAGGGATTGGTGATCATGCTAGTTTGATTAAGACAAAGCTCCCAAACGAATTGCAAGAAGGCCTAAAGGACAACTTTGCCATCATCAATCATAGTACAAATCAATTGTACACCCTTGTAGAAGATTTTACGCGCTATACCTCTATGTCCCACAATGAGGTGGTAAAGATTGAAGCGGTAAACCTCACTCAATTAGTAGCCAATATCATCGAAAACTTTGGCGAGAGCTTAAAAAAATATCCCGGTAAGATCATGGTTTCAGATCTACCAGTGATCAATAGTAGCAGTTCTCTACTCTACACCTCTCTAAAAAACCTGATTGAAAACGGCCTCAAGTTCAACAAAGCTCCCAATCCTACCGTCAAAGTCTCCTATCAAAAAGATCCAAAGCATCACAAGATTATCGTCGCAGACAATGGGATCGGAATAGATCCAGCTTACAGAGGAGAAATCTTTGGTATGTTCAAGCGGCTCGATGGATTGGGGGAGTATGAGGGTTCTGGTATCGGGCTCGCCATCGTGAGATTGAGCGTAGAAAAGCTGAAAGGCGATATTTTGGTCGAAAACAATGGCGATCAGGGCAGTAAGTTTATCATCTCCATTCCGATAGAGACCCAAGTTCATACTAAAAAAGGCTAATCGCCTTACTTGAAAGTAAAGCAATTAGCCTTGGTTTAATTTCCGTATCCTACGGCAAATCTCTTTGCTAGAAGCCGTAAATCAAACCCCAACCGATACCTCTAAAGAAGAAGGGATCGTCGGCTAGCACATCACCAGCTTCATTTACGATTTGGCGATTAAATACAGCGTCGTTCAAGCCTATGTGCAAGCGGCCCGTAAGCGGATTGCCACCAGACATAAAGGTTACCTCAAATACCGCATCAGGGATAATAAAGTCTGCTCTTAGTTTTTGCGTTGCACTAGTGCGAAAACTCATAAAACTATAAACTCCACCGATACCGGCCGCAATACCTAAGCGTTGCGTATTGTAAGGGGTTGAGTTCGCTCCCAGTCTCACCATTGCGTAAATGGGAGTCTGTACGATTCCGTCCAGCCTTAATTGTCCATTGATTACTTGAGGGAATACCCCAAACTGTAAACTTCCGTCCACACCATAACTAAAGACGTCATTGACGTGGCCGATAGCATAGTAGGTTCCAATGTGCAAAGCGTTGTAAGGTAGTGCATCGTAGTTAATAGGTATGGTAGAAGATTCAGGGGCTAAACTGATCGTCTCGCGCATAAAGCCCATATGAGGCAATAAGTGATCAGACACCTGGGCCTGAAGAGAAAAGGTCGGCAATACCATGCCCAAGGCTAGTAGGTACCAAAACGTTTGCTTTTTCATATTGAACAGATCTGATTTTGTCTTTTATCCTATTGTTGATAACTCTATCTTGAGCCATCTGTAAAAATACGTATTTTGCTATTAAGCGTTTCTGCCTAATTATCAGCAATGCTTATTCCTGATCAAGCGTGTAGGCTCAATGATCTATCAAGCATTCCAATCCTACATACACGTTCCCTTGTCCATAAGCGGTAGTATGCTACCCTTATGCGACCTTTCAATTTATCTATTAGAGCGCAAACTCTACTATGTATTACAATCACCTGTTGGTGAAATTGTTTCCAGTAAAGAATATCGGCTTCTTGATCAGCGCATGGGACAAAATATGTTCCTACGCCTAGTATTCGAAAAAGAGCCCATTTTGCGCCAAGCTTATGCCAACTGTGAGGTCTTCCTCGCCGAGCCTCCATTTACCTTATTGCCTCAAAAATATCGCTCTGAATCGGACCATCTGCTACTTGCACGTATCATGCTTGATGATTGGGCCTTTGAAGATGATATCGTCGTCCGTAATATATCTGATCAACAAAGGGCAAGTGTGCTATTTTTACAGACCCAAAACTTGCACGATACGTTGCACGCTTATCTGCCTTATTTTACCTTGACGCATGTGGTGCAGGCAGGTGTCGGCCTGGCCGAACGCTTATCCCTAGAGCATCAGGATCATATTAGCATCATTTTACAAAATGATCAGTTGACTCTCATAGCCATGAAAGGGGGCAAATTGCAGCTCTGCAACTACTATTCTTGGCAAGCGCCATTGGATATCGTCTACTTTGTAGAAGCCGTGCGTGACGCCTGTGAGCTCAACTCTCCCGAAGTGCCAGTATTCATTTGCGGAGAGCTAGAGGTCGAAAGCGATTTAAGCAAAGCTATCTGGCGCTATATCCCCGGTTTACGCTTTCCTACGGGCCTACGCTCAGATCGCTACGAC
>CAZHOC010000517.1:0-4050 GCA_964534295.1 uncultured Bacteroidia bacterium
TACTGATTGGCAAGCAGAAATGCTGCAGTCTGGAATCATGACGGATCATAATGTCACGATCGGTGGTGGTACTGACAATGCACGCTTTAGTCTGGGTGTTGGCTACCTCCTCAACGAAGGTACTCTCCGTAATACGGACTTTCAGCGTACGTCCATCAAATTAAATTCTGACTTCAAGATCGGTAAGCGGATCAGAGTGGGGCAGTCGGTTCAGCTCGGTTTCACCGAACAAAACCGCGAAAAAAATGTGCAAGGTCGCCGTGAGTTTGAGCATATGCTCAAAAATACTGCCGGTGTACCGCTCTTCGACCCCAATAATGAAGGCGGTTTTGGCGAAGCTCAAAATGCTGATGGCCATGATGCGCCTAATCCAGTAGCCATTACAGAATTTACTATTGTTCGTCCACAGCGTTACCGTATGCTGGGAAGCGTTTATGGAGAGGTAGACCTACTCAAAGGACTTACCTATCGTATCAATGTCGGTATGGATCTTTCCGTTTCACGGAACTATAGCTATAATCCTACTTATGCAGGAGTAAGAGGCCAGACAGTCCGCTCTGCTTTGACGGAAGGATATGGGCTATCTGTCAATCCTTTGATCGAACACACTTTGACCTATGATGTTTCCTTTGGTGCTAGTGATTTGACGCTTTTGGTGGGAGCCACCGATCAGTCATTTACTTTCCGTCAGGTAAATTCTCAGGTACAAGATCTTCCTAATAATGAAATCCTTGCGATCAATAATGGTACTGGTTTTTCCCAGACCATCGAAACGCGTCTGCGTTCTCAATTAGGTCGTTTGATTTATAATTTTGATGATCGATATCTAGTTACGGCCACTATCCGTAGAGATGGTTCTTCAAAACTAAATCCAGAAAACCGCTTCGACATTTTCCCCTCCGCTTCTGTAGGATGGCGTATCAGCAATGAATCCTTCATGGCTGGAGTTTCTGCTATCAGTGATTTAAAGCTTCGTGCTAGCTGGGGACAGATTGGTAATGAGAAGACCTTAGGAGCCTATCCGACTGTTGCTTCTCTTAATAGCGCAGCCCTTTACAACTTCGGGGGTACAGAAGTACCAGGCGTAGCCTTGAGCTTCTTGCCTAACCCTAACATCCGTTGGGAAGTCGCCCAGCAAATTGACTTCGGTATTGACTTAGGTCTTTGGAACAATCGCGTGCTCTTTACAGCTGATTATTTCGATCGCGAAACGAGAGATTTGATCGTTCCGGTACCGGTGCCTCAGTCCCTTGGCTTTACCAATGTTGCGCCTGTCAATGCGGGTACGATCCGCAATACTGGAGTTGAATTAGCTTTGACTTATCGTGAGTTAGAAGGGGATTTTACTTACAACATCTCTGCTAATGTCACCTTCCTCAATAATCAGGTAGTGAGTCTTGGCGATAATGGTCAGCCTATCTTTGGTGGCAGTGCCTTTACCTTAGGTAATCTTACTAAGACAGAAGAAGGACAACCTATTGGGGCATTCTTTGGCTTCATGACTGATGGAATCTTCCAAAGCCAAGCAGAGATTGACGCTCATGCTACTCAATCTGGTGAAACGGCTCCTGGCGATATTCGCTTTATGGACATCTCTGGTCCTGAAGGAGTGCCGGATGGTGTTATCAACGACGACGACAAAGTCTTTATTGGTAATCCTAATCCTGATTTGATTTACGGTGCGACTCTGACCGCTAATTATGCTGGTTTTGATCTCAGTCTCAACTTACAAGGTGTTTCTGGTAACCAGATTTATAATGCTATGGGTCTGTGGTTGTACGGCATGAATCAAAACTTCAATTACAGTACTCGTATCAATGATCGCTGGACTCCTACCAATACAGATACCGATGTGCCACGTGCTATTATTGGAGACCCTAATGGCAACGCTCGTAATTCTGATCGTTTCATCGAAGATGGCTCCTTCATGCGGATCAAGAACCTAACCTTAGGTTATACCCTTCCTGCTTCTGTTGGTACCTCATTAGGTTTTTTGCGTAGTGCAAGATTTTATGTGTCCTCGCAAAACCTTGTTACGATCACAAACTATAGCGGCTTTGACCCAGAAATTGGTGGCCTAGGCAGCAACACTAGCCGTGGTATTGACATTGGTACTTATCCGCAGCCTCGTGCCTTCCTACTAGGTGCTCAACTAAGTTTTTAAACCTGCTTTCATTTATAAATTTTATCGAAGATGAAAAAGATAACTTCCATCCTCACGCTAGGCTTGATCTTAATGATCGTTGCTGGCTGTGATGAAGCATTTCTCGATACCACTGACCGTAACAACATCAACTCTGCTTCCTTTTACAGCAATGCTGATGAAGCTATCCAAGCGGTAAACGCGGTTTACGGTGGCTTGCAAAATCAAGGTCTCTATCAAAGAAGTGCCTATTTTCTCTTAGACTTCTCTGCTAATGAAGGGGCTGCTACGCAGAACACGCAGCAAGATCCCCAGCAACTATTAGACTATACTTGGACCAATACCAATGGTCATATCGTCAACTTTTGGCGAGATAATTATTTGACCATCGGACGTGCCAATACTGTCTTAGAAAAGGTGCCTGGCATCGAAGATATGGACGAGACACTGAAAAACAGGGTCCTAGCTGAGGCGCGTTTCCTTCGTGGCCTAGCCTATCTCAATCTTGTAATCAACTATGGTGGCGTACCATTGCGATTGGATGAAAATCCAGAGTCAAAGATCAGTACCAATTGGCCGGCTTCCTCTCCAGCAGAGGTTTATGCTCAAGTTGAAGCGGATCTTATGTTTGCTCAAGCAAATCTCCCTAAGCGTTCTGAATATGAAAGTGCTGATATGGGACGCGCTACTTCTGGGGCTGCTGCTGGTCTTCTAGGACGTGCTTATGTCTATCAAGAAAAATGGACTGATGCGATTTCCGTGCTCAATGGTGTGGTTAATTCAGCAGAATATGAGCTCATTGACTTGGATGCCCTCATGGAGCAGTTTAATGGTATCACAGAAAACAGTGCTGAATCCCTTTTCGAAGTTCAGTTTGAGAACGGTTTGGGTGAAGGTGGAGCTCCTTGGGCCGTTGATGTCAATACCGGTTGGGGGGGGAATACCGAAGGTACCTTCCGTCCTAAAGAATACGGCATCCCTTCCTTTTATAATTGTAAAGCGGCACCTGCGCTCATCGATGCATATGAAACTGACGATCCTCGCCTTGCGCAATTCTTTTATATCGAAGGTTCTACCATCCGTAACCAGCCATATGACTTTGCCACCTTTGGCTACGGCGTAAGAAAGTTTGCAGAGGAGACTCCTGATGCGACCGCACCTTTGGATGATGGCTTTATCAATGCAGTAGTGATTCGTTACGCTGAGGTTTTGCTACTATTGGCTGAAGCCGAGCTGCGTAATGGCAACGCCAATGCTGCGGTTGATTTGATCAATCAAGTGCGTCGTCGTGCAGATCCGTCTGGAAGCATTTTGGCAGATGTTAGTGCTGCTGATGACGTAGAAGAAGCCTTAATTCATGAACGACAAGTTGAGCTCTGCTTTGAGCTACATCGCCGTATTGATGTGGTTCGCTGGGGACTCGGCCCGGAGATATTTGGTAGTAAGTTTGTAAGTGGAAGACACGAGCTGTTTCCAATTCCGGCTCAAGAAATTGAGACCAATACGGAGATGACTCAGAATCCAGGCTACTAGCATCCTTTTGAGGCTAGCTGGCCCAAATTATTAGGTTTATACTGCCAGGTATCGTCCCTCGATGAGGAGTCGGCCTGGCAGTTTTATTTATACAAATGAGAGGACTACTACTTGCTGGACTATTGGGGGCTTTGTGCTTGCTATCTTGCCAAGCTGATGGCACCGATAGGATGCGTATGCGTTTAGCCCAAATCGTCCAAGAAGCTCCTAACAAAACCTATCCCTATCTAAACAAAATCGCCGCGGCTAAGATGCATGCTCAAATGCAAAAGGAGAGTGTGCTCAAAGCCAAAGAGATGGAGTGAAGTGGGCCGAACAATTACTCTGGGCGGGGGGAAACCGTAGTGCTCATATGGACCTGCCAACTTTGGATC
>CAZHOC010000517.1:4060-4825 GCA_964534295.1 uncultured Bacteroidia bacterium
AACGATAGTGCTATTATGATCCTGCAAAATTGGATCGATCAGCGAGGGGAGCGAGATACCGTAACCTACAACAACGAATATGCCTTTCAACTGCTAGGGCAAGCATATCTTCGCAAAGGGGAACGAGAAAACTGTCTTGCTCATCACGATCCGGCTTCTTGTATTTTGCCGATTGCCGATGGTGGTTTACATCAAATCCCTGATGGCTCTCAAGAAGCTATACGAATTTACTTAACCCATTTGAGGACTTTTCCTGGTGACTTACAGGCTCGTTGGCTGCTCAATTTGGCCTATATGACGCTTGGTCAATATCCGGATGATGTTCCTGAACAATTTCTCATTCCTCCAGACTCCTTGGTCTCTGATTACCCATTAGCCCGATTTAAAGATCGTGGGATGGAGACTAACACCTCCATTAGTGGTCTGGCAGGTGGCTGCGCCATTGAAGATTTTAACGGAGATGGGTATCTCGATATTTTCGCGACTTCCTTTGGTTTGGAGGATGCTGCGCAATTATTAATCAATGATGGACAAGGCCGCTTCGCGAACGCTTCTTCTCAGGCTGGACTTAGAGGGATCAATGGAGGGCTCAATCTTATCCACGGGGATTATGACAATGACGGCTTAGCTGATATACTCGTCCTGCGTGGGGCATGGCTCAACAATGATGGAGATCACCCCAACTCCTTACTGCACAACGAAGGAAACGGCCGTTTTACTGACCAAACTGAAGCTGCAGGTATCCTTAGCTTTCATCCGACTCAA
>CAZHOC010000518.1:0-4819 GCA_964534295.1 uncultured Bacteroidia bacterium
TTTTACCGTCTCGAATTTGCGAAGATTGGCTTGAGAGGGATCAGGCCACCTATTCGTAAGTCGTTAAGCCCTCAAATTTATGAACCCTCCGATCATACAAGAAGGAGAGTTTCACTACGTCGAACAAGGCAGTGGACCTGCTATCGTAGTACTACACGGTTTGTTTGGTGCATTGAGCAATTTCTCTGACGTTTTAGACCACTTTTCTCAAAACTATCAAGTGGTTATCCCGATCATGCCCCTGTATGAAAAAAATTCTATCGATCCATCTATTGATGGTTTGACGGATTATATCGAAGCCTTTATCGAACATAAAGGACTCGATCAGGTTACGCTACTAGGTAATTCCTTAGGTGGGCATATCGCCTTGGTCTATTCTTTACGCCATCCAGACAAAGTCAGTGCCTTGGTATTGACGGGAAGTTCTGGCTTGTTTGAGTCTGGCATGGGGAGCACTTTTCCCCGCCGTGGTTCGATAGAATTTGTCCAAGAAAGGGTTGCTTATACCTTTTATGATCCCAAAGTTGCAACCAAAGACTTGGTAGATGAAGTCTTTAGTATAGTCAACGAAAACTTTAAGACGCTAAGAGTTGTCAAGATTGCCCGTTCCGCGCAGCGGCATAACATGAGTAAGGACGTCGGTAATATCAAAACCCCGACCCTACTGATCTGGGGCCTCAACGACAATATTACTCCTCCGCGAGTGGCGCATGAGTTTGACAAATTGATACCGAATACGGATCTACACTTTATCGATCGCTGTGGGCATGCCCCCATGATGGAGCGTCCGGCAGAATTTAATCAGATTTTAGAACGTTATCTCAATAAATTACACCAACCTATCGCCTAGCATATGATCGTTTTTGAATTGATATCGGATACTGTGCCCTCGGTAAAATCTTCTGACCTCGCAGCGCGTGCGCTAGATTGGATGGGAGAGTTTAAGCTGGGACAACTGCCGATTGTCGATGACGGTCAATACAAGGGCATGATCACCGAAACCGACATTTTTGATGCTACGAGCATGGAAGTTGCGGTCGGTGAAATACGTTTTGCAGGTTGGGAGAGTGCTTATATCTATCAAGGAAGCCACGTTTTTGACGCTATCGAGGCGATGAACAAGTTCAAACTCGAAGTGCTGCCTGTTTTGGATGAAGAAAACCGCTATCTCGGGGTCATTACCATTCGAGATTTACTGCTCTATCTCAATCGTATGTTTGCGGTACAAGAGGTAGGTGGCATATTGGTTTTAGAGATTCCTCAAAACAGTTACACCGTTTCAGAGATTGGGCGTATTTGTGAATCTGCTGATGCAAGCATCCTTTCGCTTTATCTTTCGCAGCAACCTGACCTCAGTATGCATGTGACGCTAAAGCTGAATGTAGAAGATCTTTCTCGGGTGGTTGCTTCATTTGAGCGTTTTGAATACAAAATCGTGCGAACTTATCACAAGGCAACACCATTGGATGACCTCCGCCATAATTATGAAGCCTTGCTCAATTATTTGGACATCTAAGCTGCAAGTATGGAGCTTAGTATGCTTGGCTATTTGTGGTTTTCTTTTTCCTTCCCTGCTATGGGGACAATCCGATAATAGTCCTATTGCTCCAATCCAATCAAAAGACTGGTTGGAAGCATACGATTCTGTTCAAGTAGCAAATGTTACCCTCCTAGGAGCGATTAAAACACGCCCTTGGGTAATCATGCGTGAGCTTACTTTTGAACGAGGGAATACCTATGGTGGCTCCGAACTCAATGAACAGCTAGAAAAAAGCCAACGCAATCTCTATAATTTAGGCTTGTTTAATGAGGTTGTCCTCACGCCTCAAGTGAGTGGACAGCAGATTACGGTGGTGATCCTTGTCAAGGAACGCTGGTATCTGTTTGGTTCGCCGACCCTGCAGTTGGATGAGCGCAATAATTATGACCTCTTCGAAGCGATTAGACGCTTAGACTTTCGGCGAGCGGTATTTGGCGCAGATTTGTCTTGGCGCAATGTTACGGGCCAAAACGAAAATCTAGTCTTTGCGGCTAGAATTGGCTTTAAGCAGCGTTTTTCAATCAATTATACCCTGCCAGCAGCCTTTCGTAAACAAAACATAGATCTGAATGTCGGTTTTGGCTTTGGGAGCAATGATGAGATCCTAATTGGTACGGACTCGGGTAGGGTGGTTTGGCAAAGGCTGGAAACCCAATTGATCCAGCGCAATATAGGAGGGGTAATCGGCCTCAAAAAGCGCTTTGATCCCTACCGTTTTCTGTCTGTCAGCCTAAAATATCAGCACCTCGCCTTTTCGGACAGTCTATATGACTTTCGCATCAATGATGAGACGGTGCGTTTTGCGACGCAAAACTCTGGCCGAGAATACTACCCAACTCTGAGTATAGCTTATTATGTTGATAGGCGAGATGTACGCTCCTTTCCTTTGAGTGGTTATAAATACCAACTATTAGCCGCTTACAGTGGTCCGGAAGGTCCTATTGGCACTACCTCCTTTGGTAAAATAGGAGCTACCTGGGCGCATCATCTCCCCTTCGGGGAACGCTGGAACTTTGCCTATGGTACCCATCACATCTTGACGATTGGCGACTCCATCCCTTGGTTTGACAAAAGCGTAGTGGGTATCGGGCGCTCTGATTTCGCTGGCACTAGTACTGAGCTGCGCGGATATGAGCCCTTTGCTGTATTGGGAACCTACGTAAACCTTAATAAAGCAGAACTGAAGTTCGCGATCGTACCGAGGCGGATTGTGCATTTGCCCTTCTTGCCGCTCAGGCGCTTTCAGGATACTCCCTTCGGCTTGTATTTGAGCAGCTTTGCTGAGACCGGCTATGTGTACGACAAGAGTTTTAATCACCAGGATACATTTTTGACCAATCGTTGGCTGCTTGGCTATGGACTTGGCTTGAATGTGATTGGTTTTTATGATATGTTGCTGCGCGTTGAGTACTCCCGCAATCACTTAGGCATGGGAGGCATATACCTGAACGGAACCGTACCCATCAAATGAAGCTAGCAATCTTCGGACGTATTACCGATAACACGGATTTAGAGGTATTGGAGGGATTTTTTCGTTACCTTCAAGAGACGAAGACTGCCTTTAGTCTGTATGATAAATATGCAGAACAGCTTTTTCCGCGCCTTCCGGGTCTGATCAAGACTGAAGAAACTACAATTTTCCAGACTGCGACTGATATTCAGGACGTAGATTTTATGTATTGTTTTGGCGGAGATGGTACCGTTTTAGAAGCTGTGAGATTTGTGGGCCGACTTTGTAAGCCCATATTGGGGGTCAATTTTGGTCGTCTTGGCTATCTCGCAAGTGTCAATCAAGAGCAGCTAATTGCCGCTACCCAGGAGCTGGAAAGAGGGTTGTATCGCATCGACGAACGCTCTCTATTAACAGTAGTTTCAGACCCTCCGGGTTTGTTTGGTGCAAACCCCTATGGGATTAATGATCTCACCATCCACAAGAGTAACTCCAATGAAATGATCACGGTTCAATGGAGAATATCTCAATACTTATTGGGGAGACGGGATCATTGTAGCAACGCCCACAGGCTCAACCGCTTACAGCCTAAGCTGCGGTGGGCCGATTATCTTTCCTAGTGCCGAAACCTTTGCCATTACACCCGTGGCGCCCCATTCTTTGACGGTGCGGCCAGTGGTAATTCCTGATGATTGGGTGGTTTCATTTGAGGTAGAAGCCCGATCTGGAGAGGCAATGGTGGCCTTAGATACGCGGACAGAATTGGTGCAAGCACGTACGGCAATTGCGGTCCATCGGGCCGACTTCAAGGTGCAGCTGCTGCGGATGTCTTCAACCAAATATGTCGATAATCTCCGCCAGAGCTTAATGTGGGGCCGGGACAACCGTAATTAAGTAGGGAATTTTTTAGCTGGGGAAATATATTTGTTAACTTGGCAGCATTCTTGTAACAGCCAGATAGATGCACATGACAAATGTAAGCTACCCGGTCATTTCAGATTCTGGTTGTGGGAATTTTTGTCTTATTTGAATACCCAAGTCGTGGACTTTATCTAGAATTATAAAGGGTAAAATAAAATCCCCTTACAATTTGATGCTTGGAAAAGCGTTTTGGGTATACTTAACTTTGCTTCCCGTCGTTAGTCATTTATAGTTTTAGCTTAATTTCGCTATCTGATGAAAGAACTGAGGTATCTGTTCGCCCTCCTGCTAGTAGTCTTCTTGGTAAATGAATCTTCTGCCCAGTACCGTTATGGTTACTTCAAAGCAGGCGTTTCAGCCGGCTCCACCAATTATCTGGGGGATCTGGATGACGATTTCACCTTTCGCTTTACCAAAGTTGGATTTGGTGCTCACGCATCATATCGCTTCAACCCCTTTATGACCGCGCGACTCGAGTTTTTCCGTGGCTATGCCAGCGCAGCTGACTCGGTGTCGTCAAACGTACCCCGTAATCGTAGAAACTTACACTTCCGTACTCCAATCACAGAAGCAAGTTTCCAATTTACCTTTGACTTCGTACCCACGGATCGCAACTACGCCTTCCGCCCTCCATACACCCCTTATGTGTTTGCAGGGATTAGTATCTTCCAGTTCAACCCGCAGGCTCAGTTAAACGGTCGCTGGTATGATCTACAGCCACTAGGTACCGAAGGTCAACATCTTGTAGGAGCAGGCAACAACTATCCTGAACCATACGCCCTCACTCAGGTCTCTGTACCGATGGGAGCGGGTGTCAGAATCGCCTTAGCACCTAGATGGGACTTGGAGATAGAAACTGGTTTCCGCAAAACCTTTACTGATTACCTTGATGATGTAAGTAGCGAGTA
>CAZHOC010000519.1:0-4802 GCA_964534295.1 uncultured Bacteroidia bacterium
CCCAATACTAGATCAATATGAAAGAGCAGTATCAAGCATTAATTAAAGGTTTTGCCGCCGGCAGCCTCGATGAGCAGGAAGTAGCGCAGCTAGAATCATTGATCGAAGCGGGCAAAATCGAACTCAGCGAGCTAGCAGACTTTAGCGATCTGCTGGATAGCATGCCATCGCCCGAGGAAACGCAGCAAATGGATGCAGACTTTTATACGATGTTGCAAACAGAAAGCGAAGCAGCCGCCAAAGAGAAACCTAAACTTCCTAGGCTTTCCTGGCCCCTTCAGGCAGCAGCGGCTGTTGCGCTGATTTTATTTAGTTTTTGGGGCGGCTTGGAGTGGGGGAGCGGCTCACGCCGAACGTCTGCCTCTAGCGAACAAGTCGTGGCTTTACTCGAGACCCAGGAGATAGACGAAAAAATACATTTGGTATCCAAGCTACGCACAGCGGAGCAAGTAGATGAAAAGATGATAGACGCCCTGCTTTTTATGCTGGCCCATGAGGAAAGCAGCAATATTAAGCTCGCCTGTATCGATGTTTTGATGGATTACAGCCATCTTCCGCAAACGCGACTTGGCTTAGTCAATGCGATTCGCGCTCAACATTCTACTCCGGTGCTGATCAGCATAGCCGAAGCTTTGGAAGCAAGCGGTAAAAAGATGTCGCTCGAAGAGTTTAGTCAGCATCTAAACCCGCAGATTCCGGCTGAGAAAAGGGAAAGTCTCAAAAGGATTTTAGCTCAACTTTAAAGTCATGAGAAGACAAACATACATACTCGTTTTTTACGCTTTGCTAACGCTCATCCCTGGCTTTTTGCGCGCCCAGGAGGAAGCAAATCTCGCTTTTGATCAACAAGACCAGCCTAAAAAGCTAGTCCTGGATATCTACAAAGGCGACATCACCATCATTGGGACCGACCGCCAAGACGTTTGGATCAGCTATGATGTACAAGAAGAACAAGCGTTCCACGAAGCGGAAATGGAAGATCGCTCCAAAGGCCTAAACAAGGTCTCTAGCGGCACCATCAATATAGAAATGGCCTCCGAGGACAATGTGGTCGATATCAAAGTGGATGGCAATAGCAAAAAGATAGACCTCGAGATCGAGGTGCCACGCGATATTGACATTGAGATCGACGTGGACTTTAGCGCAGATGTTGATATCAGCAGCATTATGGGCAATCTCAATATCGAACTCAGCGCAGGTGATATCAAAGTCCAACAACTTAGCGGACTCATCAATGCCAGTACTGCTGAGGGTAATATCACAATTGATTGGCAGCAAGTCCCTGAGCCCAAAAGTATGCTCCTAACGACTACCTATGGCGATATTGATTTGAGCTTCCCGCCCAACTATCGGACTCTCTTGCGACTCAAAGCAGACAAGGGCGATATCTACGCCGATTTTGACGTCAACTTCATAGAGACCTCCGAAAAGCCTCAGACTGAAGACGATAAATTTAAATATAGAGACACAAGCTGGCAGCAAGCCAAACTCAATGGGGGCGACAGTCCTGAAATCAGTATCAAAACCAAATTAGGCAGCATTTATCTCCGCCAGAAATAAGCGGACTTACATACCTTAAACTATCATATCATGCAATTGACTCAGCATTGGGGTCTCCGTCTGGGAGGCCTCCTGGTACTGCTCGTCCTCAATTTTACGAGCTACGCCCAAACTTCTTCCACAGAAATCGACGCTTATATTGAGCGTTTCATGGCTCGCCATGGTATCCCTGGCGCGGCGGTCGCGATCGTGCAAAAGGATCAGGTATTACACCAAAATTATTACGGCCTTGCAAATGTTGAGCATCAAGTGCCCGTAAAAGCCACCTCTTCCTTTAGATTGCATTCGCTTAGCAAGATCTTCGCCACCACCGGCTTGTTCAAATTGATTGAAGAGGGCAAAGTCAAGCTAGAGGATCCTATCAGTCTATATTTCAGCGATCTGCCGAGCCCTTGGCAGCAGGTTCAGGTGCAACATTTGCTTACTCACTCCTCGGGCCTGCCCGACATCGCTTATGTGGATGCCAAAACAGAGACCAAGGCCAAGGAGCTGGTTTTTGCGGCGGAGATTTTATTCGCCCCCGGCGAACGCTTCCACTATAACCAGAGCAATTACTGGCTCATCAATCGCATCATTGAGCAAGAGTCGGGTACTACTTTTGCCGATTTCATCGGAACGCATCAGTTTCCCCAACTAGCGCCTCAAAGAGTATTCACGCCGCTAGCAGCTGCCGTCCTCCCCGATTGGGCGACAGAGTACGAGCCTTTGCCCGGAGGCAAACTGGAGCGAGGCAACTTCAATGTGCCTGCCTATCTCATGGGAGCGGCAGGTATCAGCCTGAGTCTAGGAGAATTTATCGATTGGAGTCAATCCCTCCGTCGGGATGAATTTATGAGCCCAGCAAGCAAAGCCTTGATGTGGAGCGATTTTGCACTTACAGACGACCAGCCAAGGCCTTATGGTTGGGGCAAGTATATACTCAATGGCAAAGCTTCTTTTGGTTTTACCGGAGGAGGGCGAGTCGGCTATAGATATTTCCCAGAGGAGGAATTGGCCGTGATCGTACTGGCCAATGGCTATACTTCTGGCTTTAGTGTCGATCAAATCATCGATTATGTCGCAGCCAGCAGCCTTCCGGCCTTGAGAGATCCGCAAGTGATCGCAGAGGAAGTCGTTTGGCAAAGCTTTAGCGATTTGACGGCTGAAGCAGCGCTTCAAAAGTGCCGCTCATTGCTAGCCGAAAATCCCGCTCTAAATCTCGAGGGGACCCTAAATTCTATCGGCTATGGCCTGCTGGATCAGACTCCTGGCGATGCGATCAAGGTTTTTACCCAAAACACCAAGCTCTATCCGGCTTCATGGAATGTATGGGATAGCCTAGCCGAAGCCTATCAGACGATAGACAATCAAGATTTGGCTCTCAAGTACTATCGAAAGTCCTTGGAGCTTAACCCACAAAACCAGCATGCAAGCGAGCAAATCGCCAAAATTTTGGAGGAAAACTAGATTTTCTTCCAACTTCCTGCTTGCCACTTCCAGCCCTCGGCTACCTTGACCCAGCGACCCGGAATGTAGGTATGACCTTTTTTGTGAGGTACGCATTTACCTTGCTCCCAGACGTAGGATTGTTGGGATTCGTTCCACTGCCAGTGTCCTTTGATCCAGATCGACTTATTGCCGCAATGATGGATCTGCTCCTTTTTTTGCCTATCAGGGAGCTTTTGGGCAATGGTTTGGCCAGTGACGGTAATGGTAATTGCAAAGAGAAGGAGAGAAAGAAGTAAAGCTTGTTTCATTAATCACTTTGATTGAGCTGCCGATAAACCGAGTGCAGTATCCAAAGTGTGTCCTTTTACTTCCGTGAATGTACTATCCGATTTGTGTTTTTTTATTACCCCAAGATTAAATCTTAAATAAAGCTTCGCGAACCATAATAATTCATGCGCGAGTGGTAATTAGTTGGAATAGCGAGCAAAAATCCCCATCGGTAGCCGACGACCTGATTGTTCGGGCATATAAAGCTCTCCAGATTCGATCTTTTTTGCCTTGGCGCTAGGAAAGTGTGTCATCACCAAATTTTGCAAAATCATCGGTGAGTAGCCGAGGGAATAGCTATTAAACACCAAAAAAGCCTGCTTCGGCGCAAGGATTTGTCCCACTGCCTGCGAAAGTTCGTCGATCATATCGTCAAGCTTCCACTTCTCGCCCTTGGGCCCATGTCCATAGGCAGGAGGATCGAGGATAATCCCTTGATATTGGCGTTCGCGGCGGGCCTCTCGCTTCACAAACTTGAAGGCATCTTCGAGCAACCAGCGGATATCGCTGAGGTTGCTGGCCTGCATATTGGCGTTGGCCCAGTTGAGGACATTTTTGATAGAATCACAGTGGATCACATCCGCGCCACCCGCTCTGGCCGCCAAAGAAGCCCCACCTGTATAGGCAAATAGATTGAGCACCTTGGGTTTATTGAGACGCTTAGACTGTTCGTAGATAAAGTTCCAGTTGACTGCTTGCTCTGGGAAGATTCCCACATGTTTAAAGCCAGTGAGACCCAGTCTGAATTTCAATTTCATGCCCCTGTAGTGATACTTCACAAACCATTGGTCCGGCATCTTTTTGGGTCTTTCCCATTTGCCTGAGTGGCTTCCTTCTTGGACAAAGCGAGCATGAGTTTGAGCGACCCATTCTTCCTCTTTCAGAGAACGCCCCCACACGGCCTGCGGCTCAGGCCGACGCAGGGTATAAGGGCCAAAGCGCTCAAGCTTTTCGCCATTGCCTGAGTCAATCAGAGCATAATCTTGCCAATCGTCAGAAGGAGTAAGCAGCATGGGCAATTATTGAAAGGATAAATTATTGATCAGAAGCGTGATTAGGGCTCGAAGTTAGGCATGTTTCCTTCAATAATTCAACCGCAGTAATTAATAGCGTACCCTAGTAGCGGCTTCGAGCCAGCATCTTAGCGGAAAACTATCTCCGATTTGAAAGCCATAAAAGAGGACTTCCTCCTGGGTCGGCATGCTTTTGCGATACTGTTGGATGAGTTTGATGGCTTCTGATTCTAGCGCCGGATTGGTATTCATCGCCTCCTCACAATAATCGATGGCGAGCCATTTGGTCGCTTTTTGTTCTAGAGCCGTAAAATTGCAGAAGGGCCCAGACTGAGCCACCATCTCGGCCAAAAACAAATAGGGCTGTCCCCATTCTGGTAGCGTCTCGTCGGCATATTCGACATACAAACGAGCGGTCCGGAAGTTGCTGATTTGGCGGTAGAGTTCCGCGAGGCGGAGAAAATCCTGAGCCTT
>CAZHOC010000520.1:0-4802 GCA_964534295.1 uncultured Bacteroidia bacterium
CCTATGGCTTGATAACAGAAAGAGGGGATTTGCCTTATCTTTCTACTTTTTACTCCAAGTCTTAGTACTATTTAGACTGGGACCTTCGCAATTTTTTTTATCTTCACTCATTCAACCTCAATTTTCAACACTGCTACAAATGAAAGTCCTATTATCGCTATTATGCACTTTTTGCCTATTGGCATGTCAAGCTCCTATGGCCAAAGTCGAACACAATACTTTGACTGAGGCAGAGAAAGAAGCTGGCTGGCAACTACTCTTCAACGGCAAAAATATGGATGGTTGGCACAATTACGGTGTCAAGACTGTAAATGGCTGGGAAATTGAGGACGGAGCGATGATAGCAAAAGGCTCCGAAGATGGAGGTGACATCGTAAGTGATGGCAACTATTCTGATTTTGAATTGAGTCTTGAATGGAAAGTATCTCCTCAAGCCAATAGCGGTATTTTCTTCAGAGTAGTAGAGGATACTGCCGCCTTTAAAACCGTCTATGCCACTGGCCCTGAATATCAATTATTGGATGATGCTGCCTACGAAGGTAAGGTTGAAGAAATGCAAAAGACAGGTTCCAACTATGCGATGCACGCTGTCTCAAACCGTCCGACCAAGGAAGTAGGTGAGTGGAACCACAGTCGTCTTTTAGTCCAGGGGTTACATGTTGAGCATTGGCTCAATGGCGAAAAAATCGTGGAATACGAGCTTCAATCCTCAGATTGGGTGGAGCGTATGGAAAATAGCAAATGGAAGGATTATCCAGCCTACGGCCTTGCCAGAGAAGGCAAAATAGCTTTGCAAGACCACGGTAATCAAACCAGCTTCCGTAATGTTAAGATCCGCCCGCTTACCCCAGTGATGAGTTTATTTAACGGCCAGGACCTTGAAGGTTGGAAAGTACATGGTACAGAGAAGTGGTATGTTGACAATGGCGTCTTAGTTTGTGAAAGCGGGCCTGACAAAGCATATGGCTATCTCGCTACCGTAGATACCTTCAAAAATATTGACTTAGAACTTGAGTTCCAGCAAGAAGCTGACGGAAATAGTGGGGTGTTTTTCCGTTCCTCGCTAGAGGGTACAAAAATCAGTGGCTGGCAAGTAGAAGTAGCTCCACCTGACCACGATACTGGTGGCATCTATGAATCATACGGCAGAGGTTGGCTCAAGCAAATCGATCCTGAGCATGAGGGTTACCTCAAGATGGGAGAGTGGAATCTGCTTCGTGTCAGAGTAGTGGGTGATCATGTCCAAACCTGGCTCAACGGCCATAAAATGGTGGACTTCCATGATGAAAAGATAGGCGAGGCCGAAGGTTCGGTAGCGCTACAAATTCATGATGGGGGCGGCATCAAAGTACGCTGGCGTAACCTCAATATCCGCGAGATCTAGGCGATCAAGCTTAATAAATATCCAAGGATAGACCCGCCAATTACCAACCACATGGGACTCAGTTTAGGTCTCAAGCGTGAAATGGTAATGGCTAAGGCTAGTATGACCCAAGCGGTCCATTGAAAAGGTACGAGCAAGCTAGTATAGCCGATTTGTAAAAGAACGGCTACCATCACGCCGATGGCACTCACATTGACTGCGTCAAGAAAAGCGCTCAGCCAAGCTGATTCTCGTAGGCGAGGGATCCACGGATTGACCAAGGCTACAAAAACGAAGGAAGGCAAAAAGATTCCAAGGGTGGCTACTAAAGCTCCGCCCAAACCTGAGATTTGGTAACCAATGAAGGTGGCTGTTGTCAATACTGGGCCGGGGGTAAATTGACCCGCTGCGATTGCATCCAACAGTTGAGTTTGAGTAAGCCAGCCTCGCTGCTCGATAAGCTCGCCTTCGAGATAGGCAAAGAGGACATAACCACTGCCAAATAATACCGCTCCTACTTTAAGAAAAACGGCAAATAAGGGCCATAATCCCACTTGGAAACGATGCTTTACGCTCTGGATGGCGATCATACCTACCAGACCTCCGGTCAGAATGGTAAATACCTCCGGCATCCCCAATAAAACTGCCGCTACCACCATCACGCCTAGGATATAATAGGCAGGATGTTTCATGGCCTTTTTGCCAAGCTTGAGGATAGCATTGAGGATAAGAACCAATACTACGGGTTTGATACCTTCGAGAAAAGGGCTTACAGTGGGAAGCGTTCCGAAACGGACATAAAACCAACCAAGCAAACCCGTCAATAGAGCGGCAGGACCGATAAAACTAACTCCCGCCACGATCATCCCGAGGATACCCGCACGCTGTAAGCCTACGTGCATGACCATCTCAGTCGAATTTGGGCCGGGGATCAAATTGGTGGCCCCCATTAGGTCCAGAAAGTGCTGTCTATCTAACCATTTACGCTTGCTGACGACCTCTGCCTCCATCATGGCGATGTGTGCTGCCGGCCCGCCAAAGGCAGTAAAGCCAAGTTGTAAAAATAAGCTAGCGAGTGACCAAAGCCGCTGAGAAAAGGATTCTGTTGCTGGAGTTGGGTTTTGTTCGCTCATGGCGAAAGCTTACAACTGGGTGAGAAAGATGAAAAAGCCCGGTACGATAAAGAAGACGATTACGACGTAGAGTACGCCATAAATGCGGTTGCGTAAGGTGAGCTTTCCCAATCCTTCGGCCAAGTAAATCGGAACTCGTCTTACTTGTGGAATAGGAAAGAGGATGAACACACCAAAAAGGTTGAAGAGAAGGTGGACGAAGGCAATAGCTAAAGCGTTCGGCGAGCCGACCCCCAAAAATAAAGCGGCAATCAAAGCAGTCGTGGTAGTACCGATATTGGCACCCATCAAAAATGGAAAGGCTTTATACAAACTCACTTTATCACTAGCTACTAAGGGTACGATCAGTGAAGAAGTAACCGAACTTGATTGAACTGCAGTCGTTAGCACAAAACCTGCACTGAGGGATTTTACCGGATGGCCAAAAACGAAACGTTCTAGGTTTTCCTGTACTTTACCGATGATAAATGTCTTGAGCAGTTTGGTAAGACTGCGTAGAGAGACAAAGAGCAAGCCTAACGCAATGGGTAAGCTCACAAAAGGCATTCCTTTAGGATAGGCCTCTGTAGCGGTAAGTCCCAAGATCCATTTGGCCACTGCTTTGGTGGTATAATCTAAAACCCCTTTGGTCTTGCCCCCTTCTCCCGCTTCGGTAAAGAAAAAGTCCGCCAATCCGGTCGCTGCGGCTGATAAGGCTCCCGTAGAGATTTCTAGGATGAAGAGGATAATTACCGTGATGATATTGAAAAAGTCGTGTACGGTAGCGGCTGAGATGGCTTTCTGATACTCAGAACGATTACCAATATGTCCCAAAGAGACAATGGTACTGGTGACCGAAGTGCCAATATTAGCACCCATAATCATCGGAGTGGCTTCGATCGGCGTCATGGTTCCAGCTGCCACCATACCTACAATCATCGTCGTAGTGGTCGAAGAACTTTGGATCACCGCAGTAGCCAACATCCCTACAAAAAGCGAGATAAAAGGGTTTCCTGCTATGGTTACCAGCTCCTTGGCATAGTCCGACCCAAATAGTTTGAAGCTCCCAGACATGAGGTCTAGGGCCACTAGAAAAACAAATAAGGTGAATATGAACTGACCAATTTTATAAACTAGGTCTGTTCCGCTGAAGGATGATTCTGGTAAGGGGGATTGTCCGTTGTTGCTCAAATGAGTAGGGCTTTCGTTAGGCCACAAAACTAGCCGTTGCAAGTTGGAGGAGCATTAAGGAGGTATTAAGAAACTGTTATCTATACTTGTTCCTAATATTAAATGGCATCTTTTACCCAATTGACGAAATTAGTCGCTACGATCGGGTGAAGGAGGATCAAACTCAATATCCCTCCAATTGCGCCAAAAAGGTGCCCATCATGATTGATTTTGCCCCTTCCTCTCATCGAGGCATATAAAGAGTAAGCCACAAAAAGCAGGGCAAAAATCCAGCCTGGGAAGGCCGGCAGTAAGATCAAACCAATTTTTGCGTCAGGATTGAGCATAATGGCCGCAAAAACCACCCCGCTAATAGCACCTGAAGCGCCCAAAGTATAGTAGTGCTTATCATCTTTATGACGGACTAGGGAAGGCAGACTGCCCGCTAGTAAGCTCAATATGTACAACACCGCAAATTGCCAATGGCCGATCGAAAGTTCCAGTACGAAGGCAAAGAAATAAAATGCCAACATATTGAATACAAGGTGCCACCAATCGGAATGGATCAGGCCGCTGGTAAACAATGGCTTCCAGTCTTTTTGCTCAAAAACCCGTGGAGGATTGAGCATGAAGCGGTATTTGAGGTCTCCATCTCTAAAAGCCATGATGCTCGTCAAGATTGTAATCACAA
This sequence comes from uncultured Bacteroidia bacterium, assembly GCA_964534295.1. Lineage (GTDB taxonomy): Bacteria > Bacteroidota > Bacteroidia > J057 > J057 > JBCAWW01. Next base: position 4,337 of record CAZHOC010000520.1, read on the forward strand.
AAATACAGGAGGCCACAGGTGCCGCAAAAAAGAGCTGAATATCCATATTGACAGAATGCGTATTGTTGAAATATTACGAAAAAAAATGCCCACCGTTCATGACCAATGACGAATAATTGCCCAAAGCTGACGCTTTTTCAAAAGCAGCCTATTGCAGGCCTAGCATTAGCGAGTTTAGGATCATCAAAATGACCCTGACTCATGAAAAAATCCTTTATTATCAGTAGTATCGTTTGGCTAGCCGCGGCTTCTCAGCTTTGGCTTACTCCTGCGGAGAACGCTCATACCGATCTTCGATTCGAGCAACAGCATTTAAGCTTTTTTCAGGGCGAAGATGAATCCCCCTCTTTTAAAGCTGACCCAAGCGTTGAATCAATTGTGCCTTTTTGCGATGAGATACCACTACCGTCGTACCATCTAGCATCTTCAGATAGCCTCCGTCAATTTTGACGTATTCCTTGATCTG
>CAZHOC010000521.1:0-4799 GCA_964534295.1 uncultured Bacteroidia bacterium
TTGTTTTCTAGGATCCCACCTCCATCAAGACTATAATTATTACGGAACAAACAATTAATAAATTCTGGAGCAGCCGCAGAGTTAAAGCTGGCTCCTCCCCTATTTTGAGCGTTATTATTTACAAAGGCGGTTTGATAGACACTTGGATTACAAAAATCAAAGACATACAAACCTCCCCCTTCCGCGGAACTATAACATTCTGTGATGAGAGAATTTTTTATAGTAGGATTACTAAAGGCACGCACGTGAATTCCTCCCCCAGCATTTGAAGTATCTTTTTGAAATAAACAGCTGTCAACTATTGAATTGCTCCCCGTAATATATAAACCTCCCCCAGCCCTACGACCAGAGTTTCCAGTAAAGTCCGACTTGACAAATGTTATCACTCCCCCTTCTGTGGTAACCCCACCTCCAAATTGATCAGAATAGTTTCCTGTAAATTTTGAATCCCGAATTTGTCCTCGAGAGTTTCGGAAATAAGCGCCTCCTCCTTCAATATTCGTGCGATTTCCATCAAAATTGCAGTTTATTACATTGATTGAATCAGCTCTCCCGCTTAATCCACCGCCCCTTTCTGCGGCAAAATTATTGAAGAAAAAATTATTGTTGAGGTTTAAATTATTCCGCCACACAAATGCACCGCCTCCATCCTCATTGGTGCTGTTTCCTATAAATTGGCAATCATGAATGTTGAGCTCACCACCAATAGAAAATAATCCTCCTCCAAAAGTCTCCGCAAAATTTCCATTAAATAAACAGCCTCTTACAGTGGTATTACAATCTTCCAAGAGCAGCCCTCCTCCACTATATAGACCGTTATTTGCTTCAAAAAGGCTATTGGAAATAAGAATTTCACTATCCTTTGCTCTAATCCCTCCTCCATTGAAAGCCACATTGTTATTCAGCTTACAATTAGAGATCATTGCTTGGGCATTAAGGATATCTAAACCACCTCCTGAGAAATTAAGAGAGTCTTCCCTCCCGTCAGAAATGCTTAGCCCATTGAGAAAAAAGGAATCCGGAGCGCCAAAAAAGTTAACTTGAAAATTAGCTCTTAATACATGTAAACTATTGTCTATATCATCTCCAGAAATCCCAATATCTCCACTTAGGATTGTTTCGTTGATAAATAGGCTATCTGCACCGATTATTCGTTCACTCTTAGCTTGTTCAGTTCCTGCAAAACCACCATATATTCGAAGATTCTTTATTACAGAAAAAGAACTATCTCGCTGGGAATTGTCTGGATAATAAGTACCATTTTTAAGCCAAATGGCAGGATTTTGCCAAAACTTAAGTGTACGTGCATAGCTCAATGCATCTTGCAAGGAGACAAATCCATCTGTCCATGAGCTTCCGTTATTTAAGCCTACCGCTTGTTGATTAACATAGATAACTGCCTCTCTATTTGGTCCCACACTGTCAAGCTGAACACAAAAATCGTCCATCCAAGATAAAGCGCCCGATACCTGCACATAATAGGTTTGCCCTGGGCTAAGATTCTTGATTTCAATTAATGATTTTAAGTTGGAATTATTACCTACACTATCTATATCAGCATTACAGGCCAAAAGAGACAGGGAACTTAAATCAGTGCAGTTTCCGTTTAAAGCGTACAACGCAATTTCAGTATTCACGAATATTGAGTCAGGACCATTATCAGTAGTAATGCGATAATATCCGGTTCCGTTTGGAGTAAACTTATACCAAACAGAGTTTAGCGCACCTGAAAAGCAGCTCGGTGATGGTTCAGCTGCTTGCGAGCTAGCACCAGCATTATTGCCATTAGGCCCTGTGCACCCTTCGTTGGAAATAAGCGTAATCGCATCACAGAGATCATCGTTTGGTGGCTGAGCCCAAGCAGAGGACATTATTCCTACGCAAAAAAGGAAAAGGAAAAAGCTTCTATATAAGTGAGATTTATTCATGGCTAATATGGCAAATCGTATCCAATAAAAATCATCGTTGGGCTTTGGGCATAGTTGAGACTACCCAGGATTGCGACTCTATCCCCATCACTGACAATGGATCGTCCTTCATCATTACCCACAAAAGATCCATGGGTAGTGCCAAAGCCAACTTCCAAAGCATCTCCCGACATAAAAAATTCGATGAGGATCAAATCACTAAACTCGGCATCCCTTTCAATTCTAGCTCCTGTAATGGCCAATACCCCATCATCTTGAGGAGCGATACTATTGAATCGCCCTCGCAGCAAATCTCCTCCCAAGTCCCCTAATCCCAGGTTATCAGCATCAAAAATGCCGTATACAAAAAGGTCAAAAGGATCGACCAGTGTAATCATAGGCAAGGGGAAGCTTTCACCACTGCGAAGAACATAACCTGCCAAACCTAAGCGTAATTCACCTTCAGCAGTGGTAATTAAATCCGCCGAGGTAACCACCTCATCTATACCAGGCTCTCCAGCAACGGCAAGCTGAATAGGATTCCCTTCTTGATTAAACCTTATCAATAGTAAATCCTGATCTTGACTCGCGTTCTCAGGGAAGTCAGTAGTAGCAGTAGCAAGCAAATTGCCATCCGGTAATAGCACAAGATCGCTCCCGATATCTATCCCGGTATAGCCATAGGATTTGTAAAACAAGGGGGCTTCAGGCGCAAATAAATCGATCTTACTCAAAAAGACATCTGAGGAATCTAGCACTCCTGCCGGCCCTTTTGGTTTAATGCTGTCAATTCGTGTAGTAGTGCCCAATACATAGGCAAAATCGTCTTCAACTACTATGGCACTGGCTCGTTCTTCAAAGGCAGCTTCTCCATAGCGTTCGGCCCATATCGGAAAAAAGTCAAGATCTAAGAGGGCGACAAAGTAATCGGCCTTCTCTCCTTCTGCCTTTATATCTCCCACGAGCACTATGCCTATTTCCTCAGAGACAAAGTGAAATTCTCTGGCTTGGACATCAGCGTTCTCCGAAGGAAATAAATCTAAAACCTCTGTAATTATTTCATTGCCTTCCAGATCAGTCTTGATCAAGTAGGGCAATATCCTGGTACCCTGCGTCGCAGAACGCGTATCTCCTAATATCCAATACTCGTTTCCCTGCTGTAATATGTCCCTCGCTTGGTCCTCATAACCGCTCCCGTGCAATTTCACCGTACGAGGAAGAACGGGATTAGCATCCTCCATTGGATCGCTGTTACAGGCCAAACTGCATATAGTCATGACAGCAGCTAGAGCAAGAAATAGTTGTCTACATATACTGTTCATGATCTTATCGGGTCTTATTTATCAATTGGTGGCGAAAGTGAGGAAACTCATATCCAATGGAAAAGGAAAAGGTCTGAAAGCGAAAATCACTGTCCACATGTCCAAATTGAAAAATCAGTTCATCATCCGTATACCTGCGGTTTTCGTCAACTACATTTCTCAACATCAGCTGATACTCAGCCCCAAAGTTCAGGTAATCTGTCCCTAGTTTTAAGCGTAAGCCGGCTCCGAGGGTAAAGGCTAGGTTGAATTCATTTCTCATGAACAGAATGTCTGAGAAATTACTTGACGACACTTCACTTCTTGCTCCATTGGTCCGGGAAAGCTCAGGAAATCCGGCAGAGTGTAAAAAGAGGAGATTGAGCCCTGTTTCGAGATAAGGCACCAATTTATTTCGGTCAAATTGATAGGGACTCACCCGATCAAAGTCATAGTGAAGCCAAATGGGGACTCTTAGGTAAGTCTGATTTTCCTGTAACCTCGACAAATAGAAAAAGGGGCTTCTATCGAACAAAGAATCATTGCTGATATCGTCCTCTATGGGTCCAAAATAACTCTCACTGACGGTCTCCATTCTATAGCGAATGCCTGTAAAATAGAGGCCTGCCCCAAGGCGTAGGTTTCGGGTCCAAAGTGGGACACTGAGGTCTCCTCCAAACTGGTAGCCAGCTCTCAGACTATAAAATTTTAGGTCGTTATTAAAATCATTGATTGAGCCAAAAGAGAAATAATTATCCTCAATTACAGCAGCAGTATTTACCCCACCTTGAAATCGGACATAAAAGATCGGATTTGTTCTGATTGCCTCATACAAATAGACCAAATCTGCCGGATCAGAGCGGAAAGTAGTATCTACCTCAAAATTGGGATTCAGTTTTAATAATTGGATCATACTTTCTTCCCCCTTGCCATCTTGCTCTGCTAAATGAATAATAGTCGTCAATCGTAGCGCACGCTCTAATTCAGCTTCAGTAAAACCACCCAAAGTAATACAGCCTTCAAGTATCAAAAGTGCCTTTTCTGGATGCCCTGCATCGAATTGCTTTTGGGCTTCTGCCAACTGTTGGGAACAGGCGGTTTGGGCAGCTAGCTTAATTGGCATGGCTAACCCCAAGCTCAACAGCATCAAGGTGATAAATCGTAGTAGGTAAATATTTTTCATCTGTGTGTTTTCCCCTTAGTTTGGCAATGGTAAATCTTCACAGGTTCGAACTCGGTCTAGTTCGCCGCCCACATATAGGTCCCATTCTTTTTGGGTAAAGTTTTCGTCTAAGCGTCCGCATACATCAGCAGCCAATCTCTCGGTCCGAGTAGGCCAAATCTTGATTTGGCCATCACGCCCACCCGTCAGGAGGTTTTCACCATCTGGGCTAAAAGCAAGAGACATGACCCAACTATTATGATCCCTAAGGATAATAGGGAGGCGCTTGTCGTAATTATCTTCTCCGACCACCCACATTTGTACACTACCATCGTAGCTGGCGGTCGCGAGGTAGTCGTCAGCGTCGCTGAACGCTAAGTCGCTGATACGTGCACTGTGGCCTCTTAATTGGGCGACTAATTCATTATT
>CAZHOC010000522.1:0-292 GCA_964534295.1 uncultured Bacteroidia bacterium
GCTCCTCTAATGATTGCTGAGCGAGTTTGAAGCTCTGTTGCAGTCAATTCGGCATTTTTCTTAACTACATCATTTACAGCAGCACCTTCGCCAGAAGCAGCAATAGCTGGTGTGATATGAGAAAGAAGGTGATTGAGGTTATAACCTGCATCTCCTCCATCTAGAGCGGCTGTAACAGCCCCGCAACTTTCATGTCCAAGGACAACAATCAAATTTACGCCAAGGTGCGCGACTGCGTACTCAATACTGGCGATAGTAGAAGTGTTGGCGATATTTCCGGCTACCCGGATAA
>CAZHOC010000522.1:302-4794 GCA_964534295.1 uncultured Bacteroidia bacterium
CCTGTATCGTAGGCCAATTCAGGGACGACTCGACTGTCAGCACAACTTAAGATAATCGCATAAGGATGTTGACCTCCGGTCAACTCTTTGCGTCGGGCTGAATTTTGTAGATCACCAGCAAGTTTGTCGCTGACAAACCTTTGATTTCCTTCTTTAAGACGCTGGAGAGAGTCTTCCCAACTAATGTTTTCTACTGCCATAATTTACTGTTGATTTAGACTTAAATGTAAGCATCATATGTCAAAAATTCTATAGGTCAGAGGGGCAGGAAAAGCATAAATATTAAATATTCGCTATTTTAGGGCTATTTCGGATGCTACTACTACTTTCCAAATTGATCCTTCGCTTAGGCGGATGGACCATCGTTAATCGCCCCCCTGCTCTTCCTAAATACGTTATCGTTGGTGGCCCTCATACCAGTAATTGGGACTTTGTTTATGGTATCGCTGCGCGGAACGTTCTCCAGTTGCCCATACAGTATTTAGGTAAAGATGCCCTATTCCGGCCTCCGTTTGGCTGGTTGTTTAGAGCCTTAGGAGGCTACCCTGTCTCCCGCACTGAATCTGCCAACAGGGTGGAGATGGCCGCTAAATTATTTGAAACCAAAGATCAATTTATCCTAGCCCTGGCTCCGGAAGGGACTAGATCCAAGGTTGAAAGATTACGGACTGGATTTTACCATATTGCAAAAAAGGCTGGAGTGCCGATCGTGATGGTAGGGATCGATTTTGGACCCAGGGAGTTCCGTTTTAGTGAGGCTTTCTGGCCTAGCGACGATATGGAAGCGGATATGGCCTTTATCGTCAGTTTCTTTTCTCAGTGTCAAGGGAAGAGACCCGAGTTAGGAATAGGGGTGTAACATTTGTTATGACATAGAATGTAAATTACGATTTTCCGGCATTAATTTTATGCTGATTATCGTATAGTCTATGAAACAAACTTACTCTTTCGGCCTTCTTATACTTTCATTCTTAACAAGCTGTTTATTCTCATCTCTCTCTGCTCAAAGCTGTACCGTTACTTATGACGGACGGCAGGATAACCTCAGTCTATCCAGTGGAGATGTATTCTGCATACCTGCAGGAGAAACCTTTAGTGGTAAGGTAAACTCAATGGCGCAAGGCGCTATCATCAGGATTGATTCATTAGGAACTTTTAGCCCTAGTAAACTCAATCAGATGGCGGGCACCATCGAAAATGAGGGGCAGGCTAACTTTGGTATTACTGTTAATCTAAAGGCAGGTGCTAAGATTGTGAATGGGGGTGAGATGAGCTTTGAAAAGAGTTTTAACATCAATGGTATCGTCCAAATCGAAAACCAAAACGATGGGACACTGCGCTTCGACAAAACCACCTCCTTTCAGAGATCGGGCGCCTCATTTAGCAATGAAGGAACAGTTTCCTTTCAGCAATTAAATACCGGCTCCGGTTTTACGATCACTAACCATGGTCGCATGGAAACTGAGAAGTTAAACTTGGGGAATCCATTTGACAATTATGGATTTTTGATCGCCCATGGTGATGTAAATATCAATTCCGGAGCGGCTCTGACCAATTACTGCACTTTTCTTTTGGAAGGAAGATGTAACAACAATGCTTCCACCACAGAGAATGAGGGATTTATTTGGTTGACCTCAGATATCTGGCAAAACAACGCTAACTTTTACAATGCTGCTGGAGCTAGCATGAGAGGAATTGATTTTACCAATAATGCCTCAGTGAGCGGCGCTGGAGATTTCTACTTTACCGGTACTACGCGTAACAACAATCAATTTGGGACCGACGCTAATGGGATTAATTTCTACGATACTGGCTTACCCTCTCAAATCATGGACTTTGCCAATGGAACTATCGATCCATCGGTAACAAGTCAAGCGTTCAGCCCGGCTGATACCACTACATGGGGTACTAACTGCGGACCTAATTATTTGCCTACTCCAGCTCCACATGTAGGCTATCACTATTTAGGTACCTACAACTCCCAAGGGCTCCCAAACTATTTAGCTGGGAAGGACACTATTACCAATGAATTTCTAGATATGGTGCATAAGGCTTTGCCTGAACGTGCGCCTGTACCACAATACAATCCTAAATATCTCGAACGCCAGTATGACCGAGATATAAAGCTCAAAGAAAATGCAGAGGTCTGGGTTACATTTGTAGCTGAAGGAGCTGGATATAAAAACGTATTAGGCTACTATGTGTATGATACTTTATCACCTCCGACTAGCCCTCCCGCGAAGGAAGATATTACGATCATCTTTCCCAATGTCTCCGCCAAATATAGCGGAGGGGAGCTTGAGGCCGGACACAAAGTCAAACTAGGAGCCTTTCAAGCAGGTCAGGGAATTGGCTGGGTTTTGATGGCTAATGGCTGGAAAAACGGAAGCGTTACCGAAGGGAACTGGACGCTATATTCAAACCCAGATTATAATCCAGAAAAAGATAGCAGCCTGAGAGAGCATAATGTACTCCTCTTTGATTCACAAACACAGTTAATGGTTTTGGCCTTTGAGGATATCCGTCGGGATAATTCGGGTTGTGATAATGACTTTAATGACGCCATCTTTTATGTAACAGCTAGTCCAATGACGGCAATTGAAGTTACTTCTATTGTCGCTGTGCCTGAGTCAAACTGTAGCAATGGCATAGACGAAGATGGTGACGGCCTGATCGACTGTGATGATCCAGATTGCCAAGCATCTTCAAACGCTTGTGTGCAAGACGAATTCTTTACTGAGCCGACAAATACTGGATTAGACGTAGACGCACGTTCTACTTGGGGCGCCGCTTGGGGCGATTATGACGGAGACGGTTGGGAAGACCTACTCGTAACTGAATATGCTCATTGGTGGTCCAGCTATCTTTATCGTAACAATCAAGACGGTACCTTTACCAAAGTCGCCGCTGAGCCGATTACCTCTGATGGAGGCTCAAATGTGGGCGTTAGCTGGGGCGATTATGACAATGATGGCGATCTAGACTTATTTGCTGCCAATAATGTACGAGCGGTCAATCATCTATACCGCAATGACGGCAATGGTACCTTCACCAAAGTGAATGCTGGGGATTTATCAAATTATAGTGGATACTGTCACTCTGCTGCTTGGGCGGACTATGACAATGATGGCCATCTAGATCTTTTTGTCGCGGACTTCATGCCGACTAAGTTTAACCTTCTCTACCACAACAATGGAGATGGTACCTTCAGCCAGTCCAATCAAACGCCGATCACCATGGAGGCCAAATCTACCATGAGCGGAGCTTGGGGGGATTACAATGGCGATGGCTTGATAGACTTATTCGTTCCGCAAGCGCGGGATGCCAACAATACACTCTACCGCAACAAAGGAAATGGGCACTTCGAGAGAATTCTCACAGGTGATATTGTCAACGATGGGGGTAATTCTCTAGGGGCGAGTTGGGCAGATTATGACAACGATGGTGATTTGGACCTCTATGTCTCTAATGCCTCCAACCAGAAAAATTTCTTCTACATCAATAATGGCGACGGCACTTTTGACAAGGATACTAGTTCTATCGTAGTCAATGAGCCGGGGCATTCCTTTGGTTCGAGTTGGGGGGACGTGGACAATGATGGTGATCTAGACCTTTTTGTCGTCAATGACAACGGTAATCCCAACCGACTCTACCTCAATGAGGGCGGCGGTACTTTTAGCGTACAATACAACTCTATCGTCAATACCATTCTCGCCAATAGCGCAACGGCCAGCTTTGCTGACTATGACAGAGATGGAGACATTGACCTTTTTGTGGGGAATAATCAATACCAAGCCAATAAGCTCTATAAAAACGAAAAAGGCTCTTATTTCCGCTGGAAGTACTTCAAATTAGAAGGTACCCAGTCAAACAGAAGCGCTATTGGAGCTAGGGTTTATTGTAAGGCCAATATCTACGGGCAAAGCGTCTGGCAAATGCGTGAAGTCTCCAGTCAGACAGGTGGTGTGAGTGCTCAAAACTCTCTTTATGTTCACTTTGGTCTAGGAGATGCGGTACAAATTGATTCTGTTCGTATTATTTGGCCTTCGGGCAACGTTCAGTCGCTGGGACCACAAAGTGTAGATGATTACCAAACTATATTAGAACCCACTGGCCAAGAGGTATATGGTACCGCCTACGTTGATGCTAATAACAATTGTCAGTACGACTCCGGCGAACGCTTAATCGCAAACCTTCCCTTGAAGGTTCTCCCAGACGGCAAAGCCCTCGCCACCGACAACAATGGTCGCTTTTCCTTCTACCGTACCCAAGGTACAAGTACCATTGTGCAGGATACAACGACGGGTTGGAATGCCCCCTGTGTAATGAGCATGAACGTCCAAGTGACTAGCGACACCGTGAATAATGGCGGAGGCGGAGGTAGTTTTGCTAATCCAAACGACTTGGGGCTTGAATTTGCCAATCAAGGAGGTAATAGTCTGCCAGACCTCAATTTGTCTATCTCTAGTACTGCTTTGCGGAGAGGCTTTCG
>CAZHOC010000523.1:0-4793 GCA_964534295.1 uncultured Bacteroidia bacterium
CAATAGCAATGATTGGTACAAATACTTCAATCGCCCCAAGGTTAGCTACCGAGATTATGATAGACTGAGTCGAGAGCTAGGCAATGTCGATGGTGTCGCCTATATCGTAACTGCCAATCGCCAAAGCGCTCGCCGCAAAGGCCGCGAAATGAGCAACATTAGCCTAGCTGGAGTCACTTCAGAGATGCCCATAATTTCAGATCTGGCGTTCTCCGAAGGAAGATTTTTCTCAGAAATGGAGCACCACCTTGGCTCCGCAGTTTGTGTCGTTGGACATAATCTTGCTGAGAATCTATTTCCCGGACAAAACCCGGTAGGCAAACAAATAAGGGTCGGCTCCAAACAAATGACAGTCGTCGGACAAATCGAAAAGCAAGGGGCGACCATGTTTGGTCCAAGTGATGACGATAAAGTCTTTGTTCCCTATAAGACGCTCGCTCGCATGGTAAACATGAACCAACGATCGGTCGATAAGATGATCTCTATCAAAGCTAGCAGTCGAGAGCTACTCGACGAAGTAGAGGCTGAAACCATAGGTATCATTCGGGCCGCAAGAGGTCTAAAACCCAAGGTCGAAGACAACTTTGCGATCAACAAGCAAGAATCCCTGATGAAACAAGTGGATCAAATCTTTGGGATACTCGAGAGCGGTGGCCTGGTCATAAGTTTGTTTTCGGTGCTTATTGCTGCATTTAGTATCGGTATGATCATGTATATTTCGGTCAAAGAACGAACAAAAGAGATCGGTATCCAGAAAGCATTAGGCTCGACCAAGAGTTTTATCCTCTTCCAATTCTTGACAGAAGCCCTCCTTATTTGTCTAGGAGGTGGTCTGGTCGGCTTGTTTGGGGTATTTCTGCTCGGAGAGCTAATTACTTTTTTACTAACAAAAGCTGATATAGCACTGACAATTGGCCTTGACACAGCCAATATATTGATGGGATTAGGACTTTCCCTTACTATCGGTCTTTTGGCAGGCATTGTTCCTGCCGGTATTGCCGCTTCTGTGGATCCTGTAATCGCGATCCGAGAAGGCTAATTTCATCCAAACTCTAACTCAAAACATATCCATGCGGGTAATTGATCACCTTTTATCTACCAAAAACCCAACTGTTTCCGTCGAAATCATTCCGCCACGACGAGGCCGCAACATCCAAAAAATCTATGATGCGATCGAGTCGATTATGCCGCTAAAGCCGCCTTTTATTGACGTTACCAGTCATGCTGCTGAAGCTATTTGGGAGGAGCAAAGAGACGGTACCTTCAAAAAGAAAGTCAAGCGCAAGAGCCCTGGGACCTTTGGCCTTTGTGCTGCGATTAAATACAAATACAACCTAGAGCCTGTACCCCACATCCTGTGTGGAGGCTTTACGCGGGAGGAAACCGAAGATGCCTTGATCGAACTTAACTATCTCGGTATCGAAAATATCCTTGCAATACGCGGCGATAAGACCAATCCTCGTCCAGTACCTCAGGATCGAACCACCAACAATTATGCGATTGACCTGGTAAACCAGATTGATTGTATGAACAAGGGGCACTATATCGACGAATTGATCGACGCGGCCAAGACTAACTTTTGTATTGGGGTAGCTTGTTATCCAGAAAAGCATTTTGAATGCCCTAATCAAAAGTATGGTCTGCAAATCCTGAAGGAAAAAGAGGAAGCTGGCGCGCACTACGCAGTGTCGCAAATGTTTTACGATACGCAAAAGTTTCTAGACTACGTCCAGGCAGCGCGCGATTATGGGATTACCATGCCGATCATCCCTGGGATGAAAATCATGACCTCTAAAAAGCAGTTGAGCCGTCTCCCTTCTATCTTCCACATCGACATCCCTGAGGAATTAACAGACCGCATGATGTCTGCAAAAAATCGGGAAGAAGAAATTCAAGTGGGAGTGGATTGGTCGCTTAAGCAGGCAGTTGAGCTGATGGATGCGGGTATCCCATATTTGCATTATTACATTATGCAAAACACCAAGCCTTTTATCAAGCTGATGGATTCCCTCAAAGCCAAGGCTTAAGGGATTTAACCAAATACATATCAAATAAGATCGAAAGCCTAAGGATTTTCCTTAGGCTTCGACACTTAGATTAAATCGGTCTAAGTTAACTACTATTCCACGGAGATTTCGGCGCCCGTAATCCCTAATTTTCTATTTGTTGAAAGGACCAAAATGTGATCGCCAGAGTTGCATTTGGCCAATACTTCGCTAAGCTCAAGGCGACGATAAGTTTTGTCTCCAAACATGACCAGGGTGCCTGTCTTTTTGTCTCGGATCGCTACGCGGAACTCTTGGGCTGAGCCGCTGACGCGCCAAGTACCCTCTGGCGCTCTTACCACCCTTAATTGCAAGGTGCCTTCGTCCGAAAGAGAGACTTTAGAGACTCCATCAGGGCTGTATTCGGTGATAATCATTGCATCGTCCAGATAGACAGCCGCACACTCACTAAAGTCAGACTGTGCCAAAATGAGGTTGGCTGAAAGAATCGCGCAAAAAAACATTACTACTTTTTTCATAATTAGATTTCTTTAGTTCAACGACTGCAAATAAGCGTTCCGCGCAGCGGTAAAGGTTTGGCTAGGGTAAAAGAATGTAAAGGAAGTGTAAAAATATCAGCCTCAATAGACATATAATGTACCTTGCCGATATGCAAGTCTCTCATACCAAACGCCTTAGCTTTATTGCCCTCCTTGCGATCTTGGGGCTTATGTTGCTGCAAAGCTACTGGTTTTGGCGAGCTTTTGATCGCGAGCGAAATATCCAAGCTGAGCAAACCCAATTAGCCTTACGCTTGGCGGCAAATAAAATATTATATCATCTCGGAGATAGTACTTCTACTATTGCTCCCATTGAGCAGGATGGTAATCAGTTTTTAATGCGCATCGACCATCCGCTACTTTTTGATATGGTCGAACAAGAAGTAAATGATGGATTGGCGATGTATCATCAAAGCATGCCCTACCAACTTTTGGTTATGGACTGCGCCCAGCAAAATATTTTGATGGGCTTTGATCTCGCCGTAGCAGATACCAGTCGCAAGCTGCCCTGTGCCGAAAGAGTAATCGTCAAAGACTGCTATTACCTCAGTATACGCTTCCCGACTTGGGGGCAACACTTGCTGGGAGAGATCTGGATTTGGTGGGCAACGGCGCTGATCTTCTTGCTGATGATCGCCTACTTTGTTTACAATCTGGTGCTGATGCAAAGAGAAAAACGATTGGCCGAGATGCGGCAAGACTTTGTCAATAACTTAACCCATGAGTTTAGGACGCCTATTACCAATATTGGCTTGGCTCAGGAGGCACTAGACAAAATGCAGGCAGAAGATTTTGAGACTGGTCGAGTGCAGACCTATTTGGGCATCATAGAACGCGAAAACAAGCGTCTCAAAGAGCAAACCGAACGCATCTTGCAAGCGGCCAAAGCAGAAGGAAGTAGCTTGGCCTTAAGTAAGCGCTCTGTCGATCTTCACGAACTCCTCAATGACCTAAGTGTACAATTTTCTCTCAGAGTACAAGAAAGGGGAGGAGAGATGACTTTTGTGGCTGGTACTGCTTCGCAGAACGCTTGGGTCGATCCTTTTCACCTTCGCAATGCCTTGAGTAATTTGATTGATAATGCGATTAAGTACTCGCCAGAACGCTTGCAAATCGAATTGAGCCTCGAATCAGATAGTGAGCAATGCATCATTAGCATTCGCGATCAGGGACAAGGCATTGCCGCGCGAGAAATCCCTCATCTTTTTGATCCCTTCTTTCGAGTCAGTACAGGTAATCGACACGACGTCAAAGGCTTTGGCTTGGGATTGAGCTATGTGCGGCAAGTCGTAGAAGCCCACGAAGGGCAAATTATTGTGGATAGCAAAGTAGGAACTGGCAGTACTTTTAAAATCATTTTACCGCTTGGAGTCTAATACGACATACCGATTGTTACTGGTTGAGGATGATCAAACGATGGCCTATTTGGTGAGGGATGCCTTACAGCGGGAGGGCTATCAGGTAGATTGGGCTGAGGATGGAGCTGTGGCTTTTAGCCGGTTTATGAATCATAGCTACCATTTGTGTATCCTCGATGTGATGCTTCCCAAACAAGATGGCTTTGCCCTCGCGGCCAAGATTCGCCAGCTCAATGCAGAGGTACCTCTGATTTTTCTCACCGCCAGACATCTACAAGAAGATCGCATTAAAGGATTGCGTTTAGGAGCCGATGATTATATCGCCAAACCCTTTAGTATGGAGGAGCTGCAGTTGCGTATAGAAGGCCTGCTGCGCAGAACGTTTGGACAAGGCCTCGGCCAAAACAAAAATGGGGAGCTGAAAGTAGGGGATTTCATCCTTGATGTCCCTAACCAAAGACTTAAGCGTTCTGCGGAGCAGTTGGATCTAACCTACAGAGAAACCCGCCTGCTGAGTCTCTTTTTTGGTCATCCCAATCAATTACTTGAGCGCAATTGGCTCGAACAAGTCGTCTGGCATGATGAAGGATTGGTCGTAGGACGTAGTTTGGATGTTTTTGTGTCTCGCCTTCGCAAAATCCTCAGCGATGACCCCAAACTAAAACTCGTCAACGTTCGCGCCAAAGGCTACCGCCTGGAACTGCGGAATGTCGAATGATAAATGTCGAATTTTGAATGCAGAAGTAGGAAACGATTCATCTATGCCTTCTTCATTGGGCATTCGAAATTCAGCCTTCAAAATTCCCTAGCCTTCAGGAATGTCGAATGATAAATGTCGAATTTTGTCGTGCGCCATTGAGTTATAGATCAACTCAGCGCCAAAAAGGTTT
>CAZHOC010000524.1:0-4789 GCA_964534295.1 uncultured Bacteroidia bacterium
CCCTTGGTCCCGGCGTACATCCATTGAAAGGAAGCTTGGTAAAGATTGCCCTCATAAAAATCATAGTCAGCCAGCTCGGGGCCACCTAGGTTGGTACCGAAATAAGTCTCTGCAGGACGATAGCGGCCGTGAGGAGTGCCTTCATATAGAAACCAGTATTTGCGCTCTGGATCTGTGCGTTCGATATCAAGTTGGGCGTAGTCTCTGCCAAACTGCCAAGACCAGCGCCACTTTCCACTGAGGCTTTCAGTGATGATCTGATCTCCTTCGATCCATGATTTGCATTTTTGATGGCCTGGGTGTCCTGCACCATCGTCTTCGCCCTGAAAGACTAAGTTTGGTAGCCCTCGAAAGGCTGAAGCAGCCGAAGCTGGATATTCTCCCCAAGGTTCTTTTTTGAAAGCAACCCAATCATTGCCCTTTTTGTCGATGATCCGCGAAAAACCACCACCTGCTTTGTCATAATAGTAAGTTAGGCTAGGGGTATAGATTACGATATGAGCTGCGTTTTGGTAGACCGCTTCGCGGAACGATATGTCGATTTTTGCTGGTGCCGCCTTCGTTTTGACCTTGAGCATAATGCCAGGCCATTGCACTTCCATACCGTGAACCATCTCTCCATCATATAAAGGTGTCTTGAGAGTACTGAGCTGATTAATCCCTTTTCGCAAGACACTAAGCTCGCTTAGTTCTAGGCTGTGTTCATAATAGGCATAACAAGGCCAAGCAGTATCCAAAGCGATAGGTTTTTGATTGATACTGATGCCTTCAGCATAGCAAGGGCTCCAGCTTCGCCAAAAGAGTTGTGCCTCCTCTAGCTCTTCTGGCGCGAAAGGCAGTTCAAAGTACTCACTAAACACTCCTGAACGACTAACCCAAAAGGCTGGCTGCCGGAAAGGCTTGATCAATTGGACTTGGTAACCTCTTTCTAATAGGAGACCATCAACTATTGGCGTCATTCTTATCAGCCCATCTTTACCTTCTACTCTCGCGATCAGTTTGATCGCTCGGTTTTGATCAGGCAGCATGCTTGTCTGCCAGTCTATTTGGAAGGGGGGCTTCGCCGAACGCCCAACTTGATGCGCCATTTCGGTACGATGTAGATAGTATTGCCACTGATAGTACTGTCCATCGCCCTGCCAATTGACATCTTCATAGCAGGCGATATAGTCTACTTGCTCGATAGCGCTAAGTTGATCTGAAGCGAGCCGCAAGCTTTGCTTGGTGTCAAGGACTGCCTCAGAGGCAAGACCCGCAATATTTGCTTGAAGATCTGATTTGTCCTCTTCATAGTAAATCCTTAGTACGACTCCATAAATAATGTTCTGGGGCCATCCCCAATTTTGCACAGAATCTACCGTAATTTTTAAGGCTAAACCCTCACTCGAAAGCGCGTTCAAAGGAATGGCCACACGAGCATTATAATGAAACATATAATCAGTGGCTTGTCCAGGTATAAGGGAAGGCTCTGGCACCTGAAAATGCCTGCCATTTGGGAAATGAACGCTTAGATTTTTCGTGCCCTCGTGGGACTGCAGGCGCTCAATGAGCAATTCTGCTCGAATCGCTTTCGTCAAATCAAGGCTTTGAGCAATGGGGATAAAACCATTTTCATGGCCTGAGCCTGGGAAAAACTTTTCGTAGGTCTGATAATCGTAGTTACCACCGACTCGTAAGAAAGGCTCTGCCTCTTCTTCCTCTCTGCGCCACTTGTATTCTCGAAATAAACTTCCACCTCGCCATGATTGAATCTGCTGATTGTACCAAACATGCATGAAGCGATAATTATCCCAGGCGGCGCCAATGATGTCTAAGTCGCCGTCGGCATCAATATCAAAAAACTGTGTCCCTAAGTGATTTTCTTTGCCTTGATCGATAATATGTTTTTGGAAGTTTGCTTTGCCATCATTTTCCCAAAGCTGTAGTTCTAAATTGGGGCCTTTATGCTCCCCAGTTAAGAGGTCAATATCTCCATCTTGGTCGATATCGGCTAGGTCGAGATTGTTGGAAGAATACTGACGGACAATCAGCTGCTTGTCCCAAGGGAGATGAGCGTTCTGCGAAGCAGTAAAGAAAAATAAAGCACCATCAGGCTCTAAGCCGGGGTAACGCTCCTCTGCCATCACGATCTCTAATTGCCCATCACCATCTAGGTCTGCTAGTTCGATGCGGTCAATGGGATGATCGGTTTCCCCGACGAGATAAGCGTTCCACGGAGTGCTAACAGCCCCAGGATTTTCAAACCACATCAGTAATTTGGGTTCATCCTCCCCGTCCGGCCGACGTCCACACACAATGTCTATATCGCCATCCCCATCAATATCTCCGGTACCGATGCCTTCATCCGAAGTATTGGTACCAATCAAATGAGTCGGCCAGCTCTCCACACTACTAGGCTTCTCCGGTATCTGAATACAATAGACATTACCATTGCCAGCAATCAATAATTCTGGCTTAGCTCCTGCAATAATGTCTGCTTTTTCAAAGCCTTGACTGTTTACGTGAGATGTTGCAGGGACAGTCGCGACTCGCGAACGCTTGTATTGGGTGCCTGCTTCATCATAGGCCTCATACCAATAGATATCTGGAAGGGCCTGGGCAATGATATCCGCATAAGGATCATCGTCTACATCCAGACTAAATATCGCATCCACATTATCGTCCAAAACGCTTCTTTGCCATTGTTCTTTTTGGACTTGCCCAGGGTTATGATATATGTAACGCCCAGAGATAATATCTAAATGCCCATCTCTATCCACATCGCCCGCATCAAGGCCGAAATAGCGCAACCAGTCTGGTTCTGCCCAATCGCCCCATTTTTGCTTTTGACTATCGATGGCAACATAGGTCCAGTTGTCGGCTTCAAAACTTTGCCCCCAACTCATCAGGGGAATTAAGCATGCTATGAACAAAAGGAGACGCATAGGCTAAGGATTATTTTGAGGACTTGGGAGAGCTAATAGGGGGATAATGGGCTTGTTGGGTCCAGCCGCCATCAACGACAATGGTTTGGCCAGTGATATGATTAGCAGCATCAGAAAGTAAAAAGAGCGCTACTGCTGCAATTTCACTGGCTTGGGCCACTCTTTGCAAGGGAATCAACTCTTGCCAATTGGTTTCGTATGCTGGATCGTCTTGCAAAGTCCGAGGGGTGATCGTGGCTCCCGGAGCCAAGGCATTGATGGTGATATCGTAAGGCGAAAGCTCTAAAACCAGTGATCGAGCCATCATTTGCAGGGCAGCTTTGCTCATACTGTAAGCGCTCAAATGAGGATAAGCCTGATTGCCAATGTTAGAGGACATTAACAGGATTTTACCGCCTCCTTTTTGCTGTCGCATTTGCTTTGCGGCGAACTGTGAAAGCATAAAGGCACCTGAGAGATTGAGTCTTAGCAAAGATTCTAGTTCTTCATAGGCAAAGTCCCAGAAGCTACTGAAATGGGTTTTCGCTGCATTAGGAATACAAAAGTCAACTCGTCCGTAGTGGGCGATGGCAATCTCCACCATTTGCTTCATCACACTCTCTTGAGCGGCGTCTCCAAGGACCAAAAGACAATTGCCACCCGCGTTTTTGATTTGCGCTTGAGCTGCATGACCGTTTTTAACACACACATCATTGATCACTACAGAGGCACCCTGAGCAGCTAATTGAAGCGCGATTTGCAAGCCTATACCTGTGGCTGCTCCTGTGATAATGGCGACTTTGTCTGTGAATGTATGCATAAGCCTTGAGGCAAGATAGGATAAGCTCCTAAGATGCTTTTACACACTTTTGGTCAATTTTTGCACTATATTGAATTTTTTAGTGCAATTAGCCTCAAAACTGAGCTAAGTAGTGAAATGATTTTCTAGATGGATCCAATCTTAGAAAAGGTAATACCCAGTTCTCGGCACTCTTTTGCCTTAAAAGAGGATATACTGCCGCATATAGAGATTGGCTGGCATTTTCATCCCGAGTATGAGTTGACCTACTTTGCCGAAAGCTTTGGTAGCATGGTAGTGGGGGACCATATTACCACTTTTGAAGCGGGAGAGGTATTGCTGCTGGGGCCAGACTTACCCCATTTTATGCGCAACGCGCAAAGCTTTTATGAAGGAGATGAGGGTAAACGTTGCCGGGCCATCGTGGCGCATTTTACAGGCGATTTTCTAGGAGGGACCTTTTTTAAAAAACCTGAGCTATTTGAGGTCCAGCAGTTATTAGTGAGAGCAAGCCAAGGGCTGCGCTTGCGAGGAAAGACCGCTAATGGGGTTGCGCAGCAAATGGAAGAGCTTTTGACGCTAGAAGGATTCTCCCGCCTGATGTGCTTGTTGCAGATCCTGGCAAGAATAAGCCAAAGCGAAGAATGGCAGCCCTTGGCCTCAGTGGCTTATACAGAAAAGATTGTTAGTACCGAAGACCCACGCATCGGTAAAGCCTTTGCTTTTATGTTTGAATATTATGCGGAGGAGATCAGTTTGAGTGAATTAGCAGCTGAGATCAATATATCTGAATCTGCCTTTTGTAAGCTGATCAAGCGCCATACGGGTAAAACCTTTTCGCATACCCTCAACGAAATCCGGATTGGGCATGCCTGTAAAATGCTCATTGAGGGCAGCGCGCCTGTAGGGGAGATTGCTCATCTTTGCGGTTTTAGCCGCGCGACCTATTTCAATCGCAAGTTTAAAGCATTGACAGGATATTCGCCGCTCCATTATCGCAAGAGTTTTCGAGCATAGTTTTTTTAGGGGCTACTGCTTCGCAGAACGCTTGTATCGGTGCGGCATGCATGCGCGCACCTACCAGTTA
>CAZHOC010000525.1:0-4784 GCA_964534295.1 uncultured Bacteroidia bacterium
CGTCGCAAAATTTTGCGACGCTACAGATTGGAAAATTGCCCCTTTATCTTTTGGGTCGATGGCCATTGATATAAGCCGTCGGATCAAGATATCCTTCTGTATTTTGACTGTAACCACCTCCAAGTGGTAGCCCCACTTCTGATCGAATCTCCAGATGCAAATGGGCCCAATAGGCTCCATCAGCATTACCGATCGTACCGATTTGATCCCCGCGTTCGACGAAGTCGCCCACTTCTAACAACATGCTATCTAAATGGGCATATAGAGACTCCACTTTCTGCTCAGCACTATCCAATTGATGCACAATCCGTAGCACCTTGCCCCAACCGCCACCAAAGTCCTCCGCTTCTACTACTAGACCATGCGCAATGCTATAAACCGGATCACCTAAATCCGTATTACCACCGCCTGTCCCATTCCAATCATCGCCTAAGTGAAGATTTTGCCCAAATGGCTGAGCATTGTAGTATTTCCTCGCATTGGGCGGCCCCACTGGAAAATCAAAGCCATCTGCTAGCGGGATCTGCGGTTCTTCTTGGGGCATAATAGAGAGACTGTCTCTTTCGGTTTCTTTGCTTGCTTGAGGCTGAGCGTTCCCGCAGGCAAGGAAAAAAAGACAGAGATACAGATAGATGGGGTGCATGGATATTGATTAGTAAGCTTTTACCTCCTACTTGAGAGTAAGCGTCTAATTATACTAATGCTGATCCTTAGAAAAGTAACACTCCAATGCCCGCATTGAGATTGACGGCAAAGATGCCACGCAGCCTGCGGATTGCTATCTGGTTGAGATAGGGTATGGGATCTGGCATACGGCGGGCGTTTTCCCCTGTGAGATTAAGCACAAAAGCCGTTTGGATGCCAATGTGGTAGGTAAAATGCTCTCCCAACATACGTCGGGTGCCAAGGGTAAAGGAAGCGGCTAAATCTCTTACTCTTTGGTCTTCTATCGGAACAGGAAATTCTTCGCGAGGATCAAAGATATGATAGGAGAGATATTGTAATTCCCACTTTTGATAAGGCCCAAGTGGAGCCAGATTGCCACGACGCAGGAAACGATAATTTTTGAGTTGAATCCCTAAGGTGTGTCCGTCAAGGTCTAGAAAACCCGTTTGTCCTTGATAAAGAAAGTTTTGCCGGGATTGCAAGATAGAAGCATTCGCTCCCAGCGAAATCCGACGACTAAGCACTCGATCTACTTCTAGACCAAGTCGCCAATTAAGCTCCAATTCACCCTCAGGCTGGAAAACCCAGTCTGCGACTGCTGGGGAAAGATTGACATCTAAGTGGATGGGCCACAATCGTCCTTCATAGCCCGGTACTTGAGCCATGAGCGTTTGGCAAGCCAAAAACAGAATAAAGATGATGCGATGGAGGATCGGCATTACTTACCAAATCCAAAACTTCCTCCTCTGGTACCGCGCATCAAATAGTAGGAGCGGAAAGTTGTCCGAAGGCAATCGCCATTTCTATTTTGATAATAGTCGGGGCAGCGCTCTTTGATTTCGTTCATGGTCTGCTTGTCCATTGGACCGCCAACTCCCCAACCTATGGTTGAGCCAGCATAAACCGTTAAGCCGAAGGCGCCAAAAACGAGTAAGACTAATATTTTAGAAAGTGCACTCATGTTGTAAAAATTAACGGCCACTGCGACTCCAGGCGATCGCCATTGGAATCAAAATGATTAACAAACCAAAGGCAAAATAACGGGTCAACCAAACATTTTTGCGAATACTCACCATCACCTCTCCCGGAGGGATACTATTGGCGCTGTCTCGCAAAATCTGTAGGTAATAAGTCCCGCCTTCTTCTAGACGGAAAATTTGGCTGCTTTCGTCACTTGACTCTACCCAAGTGCCTTCATCATCGCGTCCGGTATAGTAATAAAACTCACTATCAAGGGTATTGATTACTTGCTTATCGCCGTCTAAAAGATAGGCAAATAGATACATCTCGCTATTGGTACCGATCTTATTGGCCCTCATCTGAAAATTGTAAAGGGCTTCTCCCTCTAATTGTATTGGGCCGACTAATTCAGGATTTTGATCACTCACCCGAGCAGGATCAAAGGTACGACTGTAGACTTCTGAGCCATTAGAAACGGCAGAATACATCAAGCCGAGTAGAAGGAATAAAGCCGTAGCAGCGGCAATCCTAAAGACGTAACGCCAGTTGGCTTCTCTTTGCTTTAGAGCAGCGATTTCGTCATTACCGGCAAAGGCCTCCAAGACTTTGCGGCGCGTAATCGGCTTTTCTCTGAAAAACTCAACCTCTTTGATGGCACGCTGATTTTTGGCCATGCGCCACTCCACAGAGTAGTTGACGCCACGTTCTTTAAAGGTGGCAAAGCGAATCTTGTCCCCTTTCTTGATGCGGTAGTTAGATTCTCCTTCAAAAAAGATCACCTCAGCCCCGCCGTATTCTCTTACAATCTGCTGTGGTTGCTTTTTGTAAAAGCTCATGCGCTTGTTTTTAGGCATGAGGGTGGGAGTTTCAGGCACAATTTCTTCGGACCACCAATATCCTTCGCGATCTTCAACTAGGTATTTATAGGTTCGAGAAGCATCCATAAGCAGCCACTCGTCATAGACCCAGACTTCGTCTGAATAACCCGTTTCACCTTCCTCATTGTAGTACTCCTTATAGCGCATGCGCCAACGAGTACGGGCGAGAATTTGATATTCTTCCCCATCTATCACCCCAACTTGGCCGAGACGAATAAAAGACATCGGCTTTTGCCGAGAAGGATTGCCAAGGGATTCGAGTATTTGGTGCGTTTCAGATTTGAGATCTAAGACAGACCCACAGTATTGACAAGAGATATATTGAGCGCGAGGGTGCTTAATGCTAAGCGCATTGCCACAGTTAACACAGTCAAACTGCTTAACTGAAGCTAAATCGGCTTGTGTTTTTATATTAGTGCTCATATCAGTTTAGCTCTACCTCCTCCAATTCAAAGGCTTGTCCCACAAATATTACTTTTTCATCAGGCAGCAGCTCGACGCTAACGATTTTGCCTTCCCAGAGTCCATCTACAAAGTCAGCTGGCTCACCGGGTACGATCCTAAAAGGTAGTTCCCCTTCTCCGCCATTGACTTTGGCGGTAGACTTTGAGGTAACAAAGACAGGCTCCCAATTGTCATTGAGATTGGTCCAGTTTCCTACCTCAATTGAATCCAATGATAGAGACGAATTGATTTCCTTTTCTTGCCTGAACAGTACAAAGGAACCATCGTCTTCTTGGATCCAAGCGCCTTCTCCATCATCCAAAAACTGGATGTACCATTCATCCCAGAAGCCATCTTCGTAGTCAATCCGCAAACGACCCAAAACCAGAAATTCACGCCCAAAGTAGCGCCCTGACTGGCCGATCGTAAATACCGAACCATAGTCAATTAACAGATGTTTTTCTCCTACGGCTTGTAAAGATTCAGCATTGACATGACTGGTCTGGTGGCAATAGCTGCAAACCAAGGTTCTTGCCCCCGGCGTTTTTTGCTCGATGGGAGCCCCACAAGAAGGACATTCAAATTGGCGCTGAAACATTGACAAAGCTTGAATTGATATCTGATCGAAGTTTTGACCCATTGATTGTGTGAATACAAATCAAAGACGGCAAAAGTTCTGGATGGTTGTATAAAATTGTCTTCAACAATTTATCACAGTTTTGGCCTAGCCGCAAATGCTTTTAGTTTTCGTGAGTACAAAGGGGGAGTATTTAGTATAAATACTCGTATTAGGTAAAGGATCTATGCTCTAGCTACTAATCTTTTACTTTTTTGCTTCGCAGAACGCAGAGATTATTGATTGAAAAATCAGATAGTTGAATTGTTAATTCAAAAACGCTACTACTCCTAATAAATGAATTAGCGTTCCGCGAAGCGGAAGCATAATCTATAGAGATCACTCTAAATCTATGATACCCATCCTATAATCAGGAGTTAAGGTTTTAATCGCTCCTATCAAGAGTTTTCCGTCTATGAAAGCAGAGATAGTAGGAATGTAATAGAGTCCGATGTCCTTATTATTAAAAAGGTTTTCATGATATTCAAGCTGCCCATTTTCATCAATTACCGCCAAATCGGTATAGAGAGTACCGTTCTTAGTTTCCAATTCTTTTCGCTCTGAATAAGTCTTATTATCGTTAAAGACGAGATAAACCTTATCATTGTATAGAGCAAGGGAATATGTCACCATGTCCCAACCGCCAGATGTCGAATAATACTTAGGCACTTTCTGAAGACTTAACAATTTTCCTTCCTTACTAAAGTGTACGAGTATAAGATCTTCTGAAGTAAATATATATCTAGTTCGCGATTGGCCATTTTGATAAGAAGTGTATTGGGTTACATAACGATTTTCGGCAATGAAGCCAAGACTTCCATCTTTAAAGTAAAGGAGAGAGCCAAAATCATAATTACTTTCTAGCCCCTTATCTTTTTTAAGCTGCCGATCACTAATCAATCCTTCCAAAAACTCTTTTTCGAAGTCATGGATCTCAATATGCTCGACTCCTTCTTCTTTTGTTCCATTGGCAAAAAAGACTCCTTTTAGGCCACTTTTACGCTGAGCGTCTGTATAGAATCCACTAATCAGAATTTCAGAAGAGGATGCAGAAGGGAAATATAAGCGCACATCCGTGGGGGCTATACTTTCACCTATCCGCAGATCAAACTCATTGACATCTGTCTCTGTAATTTGGAAGATTTTGAAATCATAGGAGGGCAAACCTTTAGAATTTTTCTTTCTGTCACGCAGTTTTCCTAATACATAGATTGTACCCT
>CAZHOC010000526.1:0-4769 GCA_964534295.1 uncultured Bacteroidia bacterium
TATCGAGTTACTAATAATGCCTTTTTGACCAGCTTGAGGGTTTTTGAATTGTTGAGTCTTGCAGAGGGCTTTGAACAAGAAGCCGCCTTGACGCTAAACTATCTTTTAGCGGGGCGCAAACCTTATTATTGGCGCAATACCTACGAATCGGCCCAAGCCTTAGCCGTGATTTTACCTGACTTGATAGCGGTGCAAGGAGAAGAACTCAAACCTCAGATTTGGGTCAATGGCGTAAAAGTGGATGAGTTCCCCTTTAGAGATACGCTAGCCGCGAACGCTCAATTGGATCTTCGCTATGAGGGGCGGATGCCTGTTTATGCTACCGCCTATCAGCGCTACTGGAATGATAATCCCCAAGCAGCACGAAAGCCCTTTGCGGTCAAAACCTACTTTGTCAATGCTCAGAACGATACCCTAGAACAACTAAAAAGTGGGCAAAAAGTACGCATGATCGCAGAGCTAAATCTCGAGTCATCAGCAGAGTATGTTGCGCTAAGATTGCCCATCCCAGCGGGTTGTAGCTATGCCGACAAGAGAGCTTGGTGGCGCGGAGAAAGCTACCGTGAGTATAAGCGAGAGCAGACCGAGATTTATTGTTTGAGACTCCCTGCGGGAACGCATCGCTTTGAGGTCAGTTTGATGCCTCGTTTTGCAGGAGAATTTGGCCTGCGGACAACGAGGGCCGAGATGATGTATTTCCCCCTCTTTTTTGGTCAAAACGAACAAAAGCGGGTGGAGATTCGCTAGACATTTTCTATTTTCCAACATGCAGAATATACCCTCCGAGATAAGCCGGGTAACGGTCTATCCTAATCAGGCAGAAATAGAACGCCAAGCCGAAATTGAATTGAAGGCGGGCAGCCATGAACTTGTTTTTGCTCATCTCACCGATAAGCTAAACCCCCAAAGCGTGCAGGTGCTCGCTTCTGATAATCTTTGGCTCTTTGATATCCGTACAGAGCTTCAACAATTAGCCGATAAAGGCCACCCTAAACTCAAAGTATTTCAAGAAGAGGAAGAGCGCTTACAGCAAGTGCTCAAAAATCAACAAAGCCGGCAGGCTCGTTTACAGCAACAAAAGAATTTTGTCATTGGGCTAGGTAATCGTGTAACCACCGCTACTGAGCAAAGCCATGAGGCTGAATGGTCGCCAGAAAATTGGCAGAAGTTGCTGCAGTTTTATGGTTCTCAGCTAGATCGATTGGATACTGATTTGTTGGGACTTGAAAAAGAATTAATCGATACACAGAAGAAGCTTGATCAAGTTAGGCGGCAAATCCAAGATCTCGGCCGAGTGCAAGCGAGAGAATATAACGTTCGACTACGGGTCGAAATAGAAAAAGACAGTACCATCCAATTGGGCCTCAAATACTTGGTCAATAATGCCAGTTGGAAACCGCTTTATGATCTAAGAGTAGACTCTGGCGAGGAACGCTTAACTTGTGTCTACAAAGCCCAGGTGCGGCAAAATACGGGAGAAGATTGGAATGGCGTTAAGCTTTTGCTCTCCACTTCTCAACCCAGTATTAGTGGTAATCCACCTGAGTTGCGGCCCCAATTTGTGCGTCCTCACGTACCTCCAAAGCTAACTTTAGACCGAGGTTTTGGTGGAGAAGCCCCTGCGATGGTGCGTTCGGCAGCGCCGAAAAAAATGGCCAAGCGACCTATGGCTATGGCCGAAGAAGCAGATATGGCCCCACCCGCAGCCAAACGCAAAGAATCCGTAGTAGAAAGTGGTATGCTGTCCACCTCCTTTGGTTTAGAGGGAGACTTTGATGTACCAACCGATAAGCAAGGGCATGAGGTGCATATTCGTTCCCTGGAATTACCTACCAAGTTTTTTTACCTCTGTATCCCGAGACTGCAAGACAAGGTTTATCTGCAAACCGAACTCACCAATAAATCTGATTATCCATTATTGCCAGGGAAAGCCAGTGTGTTTCTAGATGGCCAATATGTCAACCAAACTGCCATCCCCATGGTAGCGCAGGGGGAAACCTATCGCCAAGGATTGGGGATTGACAATCGCATCAAGATTGAGCACAAACTCTTGCAAAAGCACCGCAAGTC
Organism: uncultured Bacteroidia bacterium; assembly: GCA_964534295.1. Taxonomy (GTDB): domain Bacteria; phylum Bacteroidota; class Bacteroidia; order J057; family J057; genus JBCAWW01. The sequence goes on from CAZHOC010000526.1 coordinate 2,071, forward strand.
CCAGGGCCTAATGTCCAAGCGTGATCGGATTCTTTTCCGCTATCAAACCGAATTGCACAACCATAAGAATGTGCCCGTGATCGTCGAATTGAAGGAAAGATTTCCAATTTCGCAGGATGAACGGATCAAGGTGGAGATGATCGAACCAAGCATTAAATCAGGCGATGATAATTTGAAGTTAGATGAGCAAAATCTGCTAGAGTGGAAAGTAGCTCTGGCCGCGGATGAAGAAAAGAAACTAATCTTAGAGTACGCGATCAGCTTTCCGGAAGGAATGAAGGTCGAAGGATTGGGTTAAAACAACAGTTTTTAAAATAATTCGGCCTAATTAAATATCTTGATTAGGGTATATTTTTGAACAATCATATATGGAAATCCTGCTATGAAATTGCATTTCTAGCAGGATTTCGGCCTTTTTGGCCTTTTATTTTTTGAACAAAGCTGGGCTTTTATGCTCAGACATGGCTAGTCGATGGCGTAACATTGTAAGCGTAAGGCACAGACATATCTTCAAAATCTTCAACTGTGTCTTGCCATCGTTCACAACCAAATACTATTCTAGCTATGTCTTTTTCCATCAAAACAATCCTCAAACTCATCTGTCTTCTAGGTCTTTGTGCTTGTACCAGCAAATCTGCTTCTGCCCAAAATATGGAGGTTGATTTTATCGATATCACCGACCGGGTGGTAAGGGGAGAACAAAGAAAAATCGACGCTGAGACTCGTCAACAACTCATGGCTCGTCCAGACCTTGTTTTTTCCTACGATGGTACTGATTATGATTTATCCATCAGTGGTTTGTCTGCAAGCGAAGTGACACATATGAGCTTAGTGAGTCCTTCTGGACAACAATATCCTTTACACTCTCTCGCTATTGGCACCAATCTATACCAACTCTCCAGTCTTCAATCTGGCTACTACACGATAGTCGTCCAATATACTACGGGCGTTATTACTGAAAATATCCATTTGCAGCATTAATCATGGACGTCAGTCCCAAAGGCTGACATAGCAACACCTGCTGAAGATCAGGTGGCCGTCTCTCCGCAAGGGGAGGCGGTTTTTTTATGCAATCACTTGAGGCTTGAGTTCATTGATCTTAGCTTCCAGCCAGCTCCGATTGGAGATATTACTTTCCTGAGCGAGACTTTTTTGGAGATTCTTTTGACTTTTTGGGGATTGATCCTGAATCAGACGATTAAATATTCTTAAGAAATTGAGATTACCCTGTTTGATCGTTTCGGAGAAGACAGTTTGCCGATCTAGCCAGACGATGACGGCGCGGATCTCATTTTCGATTTCAACTCTTTCGCCATATTCATAGCGACACATCAAAAGCAAAAGCCGACTCACCCTTTCTAATTTTGGGCGCGAAAAACGCTGATTGAGAATCCGGATGGCATTGCGATATTCCTTCTTGCGGTAATAATAATTGCCCAATTGATAGTAATAAACCTCCTCCTGATCCTTAGGGCTGAGTTTTTCTTTGTAGGTTTCAATGATCTCTCGACTCTTCTCCAGGGGTTCGATAAGGAAGGTAAGCGTGCAAAGCAAATTGTAAGAGGCCCAAGGCAAATAGCCATCTAGAAAGGGAATTTCTTGATCGATACCCCACTTAAGCAAAAGGTATAATTGTTCTCTATAGTAAGGCTCTCTTTTCTCATTAAATGCCTTGGTATAGAAGTTTGTCAGATTGACGAGCATATCTCTCTTCTCTTTGGGATTGAGCCATGAGCCATAATTCCAAAGCCACTCTGGGATGATATGGGTTTCAAGGTTTTCTGCATGGAGTTTATACTGATGCCAATAGATTTGTAGCATTGGCATCTCCATATAATCCTCCATCTTCTCGATATGATCTAGGGCAAAAGCCAGAGTCGGGGCTATTTCAGTTTTAGCGGCCTGGGAAAGAGTAATGTTTGCCAGACGCATTTTTTCATGTAGCCACCAAGTGTCTAGCAATTTGTCATATTCTGGGGCTAGCTTATAGTTTTTGTTATTGTGCTTGACGCGGTAATATTGAAATTCTATTTCGAGCAAATAACGCACTTGATAGTAGTCCCCATTCTTTACCTTTGTACTCTCTAGACGCTTTTTGATTTTGTTAAACTCCGGCACAAAAACTTCCTCTTGGGGACGCTCGTTGAGGGCTTTGATCAAATAGAGATCTCGTATGGATTCATCCTTCCGAAACTTTTCAATGGCCATGAAGGTGCCAATACGCTCTGTAAGGTGGTTTTCAAGTCGCCTCAATTGTAGGTCCTGTAAAGGTTGCTCAGGCATTGTTCTATCTGGGAAGAGTTCCTGCCAGACTAATTCTACCTTCGCGTTTTTGAGTAGCAGTTTATACAGTTGATGCACTGCTTTTTGCTTATCGCCTAGTTCATAGTCAAGCCACCTATCGAGCTTTCGTTTTTCCTTAGGTTGCAGGCTATTGATCAGCTTAAAAACTTTGCGGTTTTTCATGAGTGAGGGGCTCGCGTTAGAGATGTTTTTTGAACAAAATTGATTCTGGAGTTTGTCAAAACCCTGTTGTGCTTGGATTGCTAACTGATATTGCTTCGAAATGGTTTTCAGCTTTTTGAACAAGTTTTGAAGAGTATGATTTCTCCTCAGCTCTACTTTTCGCTATTTCAAATCATAGCACAATCATTTTAGATACAGAGGTCGCTGTTTAGACAGTGGCCTCTTTTTCGTTT
>CAZHOC010000527.1:0-4767 GCA_964534295.1 uncultured Bacteroidia bacterium
CTTCTTCAGCGCCTCCAGCGAACGCTTGCGAGGTAAGTACTGGCTTTTGAGCCCCATTGCGTCACAAAATAGGAGAGCACAAAGGCGGTCGTGATCATGAAAATCTTCCAAATTGGTGCTCCGCTCTGGAACATATTGAGCAGACTGGGAATCGCAGCTGGGGCCAACAGCCACCATACAAAGTTGCGAGACCGGCGAATTTCACTTTCGGTATTAGCGATCGCTTGTTCAAGTTGCCCGAGAATGGATTGATCATAAGCTTGATTATGACGTTTTCTCTGCCAGCGTTGGAAGGCTACATAAGCCGCTATCCCAAACATACAAACGGCTGATAAATAGGCATAAAGACTGCCACGGTCTAATAGCAATAGTAGTACACTACAGCCAAGCATGATGCCCATCAAACCGAAGTCATTGATGTCAGCATAGCGAGCACTTTTACGGCTTTTACGCAAAACGATTTGGTGTAGGGCAGATTCATTGAGTTGGTACATGGGCGCATTGCTTTGGGCGTCCCAGACCTTTTGGAGATCATCAAAGTTCATGAGGCGCGAGATTTTTGGCCTGAGCCGTTAATTGTTTTTTGATTCGATGGAGTTTGACCCCGATGTTGTTTTCGCTAAGGCCTAGCATCTGGGACATTTCCTTGTAGCTAAAGCCATCCAGCATCAATAGACAAAGGGAACGGTCCAGCTCATTCATCGAAGCGATTTGCTCATAGAGCCAGACTAAGCGTTCGTCGAAGGCGTGATCAGAAGGCTGCAAAATCAACTCACTAGTAGGTAAACTCTCCCTTCCTCTTTGGTGCTTACTTTCCTTGCGAGTCCAGTTCAGAGCCGTATTGAGCGCTATTTTATATATCCAGGTCGTCTCTGACGAACGCTTGCCAAAAGCCGGAATGGACCGCCAAAGCTGGATCGCAATCTCCTGAAAGAGATCCTCTCGATCAGCCGCTGTAAAGGCATAAGCCCGCAATACCTTGAAGAGAAGGGCCTGATATTGACCGATCCAATGATTGAAGATATTTTGCTGTTCTTTTTCCTGCATTTTGGCACTTCTACTCTAATAGTAACAAGGCCTCAGCAAAAACTTACAGAGAGAGTGATTTTTTTATAGAGGGTACTCTAATAGAAGATCATCTCTTGATATGACCTGCATCATTCCAGTGGCTCATCAACTATTCTAATTTTGATATAGAAATAGTTCCATATCTAAGCCACGACCAATATGAGACGCTTTATTTTTTGTGTAGTTTTTTGCCTTTTTGGAGGTGTTAGTCAAGCGCAAAACGCAGTTCAAACCCCTCCTTCCGTTTCGGTAGGGATTGGATATTTTGGAGAAATTTTCACCCATCCAGGAGTGGTGCTTTTCGGGGAATTTTCGCTTTCTCAAGGTCCCACTCAATTACTCACCCGATTCAACTTTATCCATTATCGCCACCTCAACCATAGCCGAAATAATCTGGTCTTACCTGAACTGCTATTGCGGCATTACAATGACAATTTGAACTTTTGGGAATTATCTCTTGGAACAGGTTTGCTGCGTCAAAAAGCTGATGCCCAGATATATGAATACGAACAAACTGAGTTTTTATCCAGAAATGATCCTTGGTTTTACTTTGCACCTTCTGCAGGTATCAGATATGGATATTCAATTTCACTCCCTAATGGTAATGCCCTCACGCCCAATTTGGGAGGACGCTTCTTCTATCAATATCCGTTCAATGACTTTGCCCTTGCTAGGGTTGCTTTTGATTTATCTATCACCTACCAACTGCAGTAATATGAAAATGCATCGCTTACTTCTTCTGCTCATGCTACCTCTCCTTTCCTTTGGATGTGAAAAGATGGCATTAGAAAGTGATTACGTCTTTATCCGCCATAAGGGAGCTGATATGCCGCTTTGGGTAAGGGGGAATACCGATTCTGAGGTATTCATTATTTACCTACATGGGGGGCCGGGAGGCAGCAGCTTCATTGATATTCAAAACGATTTCTTGCGTGAGATCGAAGCCCAATATGCCGTGGCTTATTATGATCAGCGGGCATCAGGTAATGCTATTGGTCGGAGCGATGAAGCCCTTCTGACCTTACCTCAATTTGTCGAGGATCTAGATATTATTGTTGACTTTATTCAAGCAAAATATAATCCTGAAAAAACGATCCTGCTCGGGCATAGTTGGGGAGGAACTCTTGGAACGGCCTATTTGTTGGACCCAGCCTTACAGGCTAAAATCGATGCTTGGATAGAAGTCGATGGAGGACATAATATTGGTCAAACCGCTTATGAGTATTCTCGTGATTATGTCCTTAGCGTAGCAGAGCGACAAATCGAGCAAAATCAAGAAATTGAGGATTGGACCGCTATCCAAGCCTACTACGAGGGTATTTCCACTTGGAGAGCGCCGGAGGTTATCATCCAGCATAGCAAATACGTGACTAAAGCTGGCGGTTACTTCTTTGATGAGCTCAATCGAGAAGGACTAGTTGGGCTGAAACAAATCCTGTTTTCGGAAACAGACTTTCTCGCCCTACTCGCGCAGAATAAGCAAGTAGTGCAGAATATGGATATCTGGCATTATGACTTTACCGCCCGACTTGCTGAAATTCAAATTCCTATTTTGATTCTTTGGGGAGAGCATGATGGTATCCTACCGGTCCAATTGGCTTATGAAGCTAATGATGCCCTCAATCTAGCACCAGATCAATTTTATGTTTTCCAAGAATCCGCCCATTCCCCTCACTATGAAGAGACGGAGCTATTCAATCAAAAGGTGCTGTCTTTTATCGCAGATTATGTGCGCTAGGCTTTTCTTGGCGGGTGTTTGGGTTTAGACTGCTTCGCAGAACGCTTGTCAAACAACTAATACCTCATTCAAAATTATAGAAGCATTGACTACCAATCGCTCCGCCTCCGTATTCTAAGGCGAGCTTTTCATTGACTAAAATATAGAGACAGCTATCGTTATATTTTTCTCTCATGTCTTGTGTTAAAGGCTTTGAAAAAAGGTTGAATGAGTACATACCCATGCCACTACGCTGAAAACCAATTCTTGTAGGTTCTCCGTTCTCAATTTGGATGCAATCTGCAGCATCTAGTTTTGCCTTGAGTTCTGCCAAAGTTTCTTGGGTCCAACCAAGTGATCCGATCAGGCTATCGGTCAAATGCGAATCAATATCCAAGTGCCAACCCAAGTAGATTGATTTAGAAGCCTTTTGATGCAAAGAATCTAATTCCATGATGCCAAATCTGTTGAGAGTATAGTCATCCTCGAATTCAATTTCTACAAATTTGCCTGCAGGTACGATCTGGTTATAAAAGTGTTGAAGTTCATAGAGTGCGGATTGATGCTCTTCATAACTCACTTTAAGGTCCGTTATTGAATAATCTTTATCAAATGCCCCAAAGGCAGAAAAGATCATGATCAACCAAATCGTAAAGAAGGATAAGGCAAATAATAGGACTGCGGCAATAATTAATAGGATGTTTTTTAGCATCGCTTTACTGGCTTGTGGGTGGATGTGCTGTAGGAAGATTTACAATTTTTGGTCAAGGCGTCGGGCTAGGTAGCGGAGATGGATAACAAAGCGCCAGTAGTAATAGCAGCTGCTTAGCCAATGGATAATTTGAGCAGGTTTTGAAATAGCTTTATCTTTCATTGCAAATAACTTTGTATTTCAAAGTGGATAAATCAAAAAAAATGAATGACGATCACGTTGATAATTGAACACAGAGACACGGAGGCACAGAGTTAATATTTGAATATCAAATTCTCTGTTTCTCTGTGGCTCTGTGTTCAAACGCTTAGACAAGCATATAAAAGAGCCCTGAGATGATTATTTTGGACTTTTGACGGCGTACCAATCGATTTTGCGCGAAAGGTACATCACTACTGCCATCACGATAAACAAACCAATGCCACCCATAAGGAGGGCATAGTCTTGCATTTGGATGATAGAGTAAATGAAGGTGTAAAGAATGACTAGGATCAGTCCTATAACTCGTGTTACGGCAATATTTTTTGATATACTGTGAGCATAAAGCGTGATCATGGAGATTATGGCTGTACTGGCAATCAGATAGCTATACATAAAGGAGATATGCTCTGAGAGCGCAATCAGCAATATGTAGAAGATACATAAGGCTAAGCCCACGATGATGTATTGGATCGGGTGGATACGGACGGCACTGAGAATCTGCACAAAGAAGAAGATCAAAAAGGTAAGGGCGATAAACATGGCTGCATACTTCGCCGAACGCATACTCTTTTGATACTCATCGACTGGGATGATCAAATTGACCCCAAATGCAGACTGACTGATACCAGCCGCAGAGCCTTTAAAGCTTTGTGGGTAGGGACGATTGAGGTGGAGGACCTCCCAATTGGCTTGAAAGCCTTCGGCACTAATATCTCTTTCGTCTGGCAAAAAGGCACCATCAAAGCTAGGGCTAGACCAGTTTGAGTGGATGGCAACTTCGGTAGTCTTACCGATTGGGATAAAGTTGAGGCTAGAGCTGCCGTTAAACTGTAGGTCAAGAGAGAAGCTATATTGGCGGTCCTCGCTTTCGGTAACTTGTGGGATAGGGACTCTCGCAGAGATACCATTATCAATCACATCATTGCTCTCTACTCCGGGATCAAATTGGTAGGCTTCCCCATTCCAATTGACGTTTACATTTTGTTGGATACCGCGAAGGTCAGACATACCCAGAGAGACATAGGCATCTTCCCAGAGGATGTGTTCTTCTTTGATCTTTAGCTCCTCA
>CAZHOC010000528.1:0-4766 GCA_964534295.1 uncultured Bacteroidia bacterium
CCTCCTCCAATGGGCTAGCTCCTCGGATCCTGACGGAGATGCCATCACTTATGATATTTATCTCGATCAAAGTGCTATTCCCAGTACTTTACGCGCTGAGGGAGTTAGCAATACTCAATTACTCATCGACGGTTTAGAAGAGGAAACTACTTACTACTGGAGGGTAGTCGCCAAGGATGGCAAGGGAGGAGAGACTAGCAGTGAGACTTTTTTGTTCCGTACCCGAGCCTCCGTCATTGCCACTTTACAGTCCACAGCACCTTGGGCCGCGCGGGCCGGACATACCGTCCTTAACTTCAACGGTAAAATGTGGGTAATTGGTGGTGATTCGGGTAATGGGGGACGCTACAATGATGTCTGGTCTACCAGCGATGGTGTCAATTGGACAGAAGAAGTAAATTCTGCTCCTTGGGCAGCGCGTACTGTCCACAGCTCAGTGGTATTCGACAATAAAATGTGGGTTTATGGGGGAAATAAATCCTATGTTCAAGGGCAAGAGTTGGGAGATCTTTGGTACAGTAGCGATGGGATTAATTGGACAGAAGCTACGATCACTAGCTCAGATCCTTTTCCTGCCCGTTATGGCCATGAGATGATCGTATATGATGACAAGATGTGGATTTTTGGTGGTAGAGATGTAAATATCAATTTTTCTCGTCGTCAAGTTTGGAACTCCGCTGATGGATTTACCTGGAACTTAGTCTCAGACGATAATGGTGTGAACTTTAGTTCAAATGGAGAAATCTTGGTTTTCGATAACAAAATGTGGATGGTAGGCCGAGGCTTTTCTGATGATACCCACTATTCTACTGACGGTATCAATTGGACCATAGTCAATCCGATGGCACCCTTTGGCGATCGTAAGCAACATAGTGCCGCGGTTCATGATGGTAGAATTTGGATCATCAGTGGCTCAGTAGAGTCTAATCCGCTCGCCGAACTACCCGATGTTTGGTATTCTGATGATGGAGACACCTGGATTCGCGCCGCCGAAAACGCTGGATTCGACCCTGTAGCACAATCAAGAGCAATCTCCTTCAATGATAAATTATGGTTGATTGGCGGAGGAGGGGGCTTTCAAAGCTTCTTCGTTACCAACAAAGTATTTAGTATTGATTGACGAGGCAGGGGGCGGTACGACCTGGTACTGCCCCACCTCAAAAAATGAGTAGTCTCTTATATAGCCTGAGGTCCGATTTTTATTGGGCCTCTTTTTTATGTGCTAGTTTGAGGAAGTCTATTTCAGCTTGAGAGATATCCGCGATCGTATACTGAAGCTTTTCAATCGCAGAAAGCACATCCAACAAATCAATGAAGTCATTGTACCCACTTTCTGGGCTCGCTTTGAAAAACACTACATGTTTGTTCCCTTCTTTTAAGTAAGTAGTAAGCTCTGCCTTTAAGTCCGTGATTGCCATTAATTCTTCAGGTTGCCTGCTATCATCAAATTCTCCTGGCAAAAGTTGGTAGCCGTCTTTTTCAATGTAAAGGGTTGATATCTGTCTTTGTGGCTTTTCTGTCTTCTGGATTTCAATCTCCTTTTTCCATGCCTCCATCGGATCCTGATCGGGGCTCTTGGTCCAAAGCAAGACCCCTATAATAGCGAGAAGAAACAATACATTTAGTCCAATTAATATCTTCAATGCTTTTTTGCTCATGCTTGTTGATTGCTTGTGCTGAGCCTAATTTATAAAGGAATACTCAATTCAACTCGAGTTCCTATGGCTTTTTGGGCAGCATCTTTGAGATCGATAATCTGGATAAGCTTCTGAAATCCGCTGTGATTGAGCAAACTCAAACGATCACGCGTAAGTTTTATGGCCATAGATTGATGAGAAACCGCAGATTGATTTTTCAAAGCCAGCGCCTTTTCCCGTCCTACTCCATTATCTTCTATTGTGCAGTGCAGGAGATCCCCGCGTTCTTCAAGGAAGATACTTAGCTTCCCATCCTCGCTGTCCTTATGCATCAATCCATGCCAAATAGCATTTTCAATAAAGGGTTGTAATACCATTGAGGGAACCTCTATCTCCTCGGTATCGAGATTGTCCGCTAGCTTAATCTCATAGGCAATTTTGCCTTTAAAACGTTGCGCTTCCAATTGGATATAAGTCTCCAACATTTCTAGCTCTTCTTTGAGACTGATGGTTTTTCGTTCCGAAAACGCCAAGATCATTCGGATCAAACGCGAGAATTTTGTCAGATTGCGGGAGGCTTTTTCGTTTTCATCGGCCAGTATGAGTCGATTGATCGAGTTCATACAATTAAAGATGAAATGTGGATTCATTTGAGCCCGCAAGGCTTTAAGTTCTAGCTCAGTCAGACTTTGTTTGAATTCGGAGGCTTTGAGCGCCTCATTTTTTTGGCTGATCAATCGCTCGTTTGCCAATTTTCTCTGTTGGCTTCGCCAAACGATCCACGCGATAATGCCAAGCAAAATAAGCCCAGCAAACAATCCATAGCGTTGATAGGCAGCGTTCTGCAAAGCAGTAGCCTTTAATTGATTTTCGGTAGTAAGAAGCTTGATCTCATTTTCCCGCTTTTCGGACTCATATTTTGCGTTTAGCTCCTCTGCTATTTGTGTTTTCTCACGATTATATAATGAATCATCGATTACCCTCACCCGCTCCGAAGCCTTGTAAGCTTCCTCAAAACGACCGAGGTCGGCATAGACCAGACCTAAATAATACATCACGGATTTCAGGAAATCGTCGGCATTAATTACGGCTAATATTTCTTTGGCTTCCAATAGGTAGGGAAGCGCTTTGGAAGGTTTTTCCCACTTTCGGTACGAATTGCCAACCACCATTAAATTGGTACCTAAATGGATTTTTTGATCCATTTTACGCCTAATTTCCAAGCCTCTCAGTTGATAATCCAAGGCTGACGCATAGTCTTCTTTTAAAGCATAAGCATTCCCAATATTGACCAACTGAAAGCCTATCCCCCACTCCAAGCCTAATTCCTGGTCGATCTTCAAAGTCCTTTTGAAGAGCGTCATCGCCTCATCAATCCTCCCCATTTCCAAATAGACATCTCCTAAGTTGCTGCTAGCATTAGCCTCCTGTTCCCGGTCTTCATACTTCTGCGCGAGTTTGATCGATTTTTGATATGCCTCTTCCGCCTTTTCCGGATTACCGAGGTTTTTTTGCACGTATCCTATACTATTATAAACATTGATAGCACTCGGGCTATTGCGTTTTTCGAAATATTTGAGGCAATTATAATGGCTCTGCAAGGCCTCATCATAGCGTCCATAATCCGAAAGGATCATCCCATAAAGAAAGGATTGATTGGTAAAACGGAGACTGTCCCCCATTTCCAAAAATTGGGCTTTAGCGGTCTCACAGTTCACCAAGGCACTATCCAATTCCCCCATATTCCATTGCATAATAGCGATTTCGCTATGGGCTTTGGCCAAACCATAAAGATAGTCCAAGCGTTCCGCGAAGCGGATAGCCTCCCGAGAATACTTAAAAACGCTATCGGCTTCATAAGCTCTGCTATATTGGTTGCTGATTTTGATCAGCTTCAAAACCGAATTAGTATCTGGCTTTTGGTAATCGACCAATGCTTTTAGGCTATCAATGAGTTGGGATTCTTGCTGCGCAGAACTCTTAATCGAGAGCAAGCAGAGTACGGAAACCAGTAAATACCGCCACATAATAATGCTTAAGAAGGGTTAATATCTGAATCTAATATAAGACCAAATCAGACTTTGTTAAACTTTTGAAGACGCTTGAAAAAGAGCCAATGACAACTCAAACTAAAAATCGAACCTTACAGGGCATAAATAATTCCATCTTCTGATTTTAGCTTTGTATCGAAAGAATATCTTGATTATTTTTACATATATGTCCTTGACTATCCTATTTGCTTGCTGGTCTATTGTAACACTGACCGCGGGAATGTATTGGCTACTACAACTCATGCATTATCCGCTTTTTACCCGTGTTGCTCCGAAAGAATTTAACGATTACTTCGCCCAGTATCGAAAGAGAGAGACCTTTGCGGTTCATCTTCCCTCCATCCTTTCATTGATAATGGCCGTCGCAGTTTTGGGATTCCGTCCATGGTCCATTCCGGAGAATTATATCTACATTTTAGTAGCCACCATTGGGTTTAACATATTATTAACTTTTATCCTGATCCAGCCTCATCTAAAAATCCTCAAACAGCACGGATATTCACATGTTGTGATCAAGCGTTTAGTCGCAACTAACTGGATTAGAACCTTGTTATGGACCATTTGCAGCATTTACCTCTCTGGTCTATTGACTTTATTGATCGATGAAAAAACCCTTTAGAATGGGCCTTTTTATGCCCTAAATTTTATCCATCCTTACAAGCGTATTGATAATTGGCAAGAATTAACGCCCAAATTTCGGGCTGATGGAATCATTTCCTTATCTTAAACGTTTAACCAAGGAATGCTTTAAGGAGTCATTCCCGGACATAATTACAATCAGTTAAATACCTCTGTATGAAATTGCGATCTTTCGTTCCAGGCGGCCTTTTACTCGCCCTTTTTCTCTTTAGCTCATACACGCTCCACAATGGAGAAAGAAAAAGCGAAACCATCTTGCGTCTCATGATGCAAGGGATGCAGTATTATCACTATCAACCCCAATCGGTTGATGACAATTTTGGCAGTAAAGTTTTTGAGCAATACCTCCAAAAACTAGATTATAATAAGCGCTTTCTCACGGCCCAAGATGTCGCCACGCTTCGTCGCTATGAATATTTAGTAGATGAAGAAATCAATG
>CAZHOC010000529.1:0-4763 GCA_964534295.1 uncultured Bacteroidia bacterium
TGGCTTTTCCTTTTCTTCTTCCTTGCCTTCAGTAGTCGCTCCAGCTTCCTCGTCAACTACTTCCGTTTTTTTCTTTCTGCCTCTTTTCTTGGGCTTAGGAGCTTCTTCTTCTGCTGCAACTTCGGCTTCGGGTTCTGCAGTTTTCTTGCGTCTGCCCCTACGCTTTGGTTTTTCTTCAGCAGCTGGTTCTTCAGCTTTGCCTCCAGTCTCGCCTTTGATGGCCGCTAATTCCTCAGGAGACATAAGGGCTTGCTTGTCAAGGATCCGGAAGATAAGATCCTGTTTGGCAAGTTTGTCGACTCCCTCAATACCAAGCTTGTTTGCAATCTCCTGTAGATTGGAGACTTCATGGTTATTCAGTTCTATAATATCGTACATAAAAAGCGGGTAATGGATGTTAACTAGTTGTGACTAGAGAACATAAGGATAGAAAGGAAAACGCTTAATGCGCAGTGGAATGAAGTTTCAAATTAATTGGAACGAAATTTCAGAAAAGCTCGTAAGAAAGACCCTGGATTCAGGGTTTTGGTGAGTTGCTGTAAAATTCACTACAAATGTGAGAAACAAAATCTTGTTTTCCAAAAATTGAGACGGATTTCCTTTACGATTGTAAAGGGTATTTTGTTATTTCGCACAAACTAATCAATCCATATGCTGGAAATCCAACAAATTAGGAATCGCGCTGAAGAAATTGCCCAAGCCCTAGAGCGCAAAGGGCTTACCGATCCAATGGGAAGTATTCAAAAAATACTCTCTACTGACGAATCTCGCCGTGAGGTCATCACCTCCCTTGAGAACCTACGTCAATCGGCAAATCAGTCGGCCCGTTCCATTGGCCAGCTTATGAAGGAGGGTAAGAGAGAAGAAGCCGAAGCGGCAAAAGCCAAAGCTGCTGCTGCCAAACAGGGCATCAAAGATCTCGAAGAAAAGCAGCGAAAAATCGAAGCAGAAGTCAAAGAACTACTGCTTGCTTTGCCCAATACTCCTCATCCGAGCGTTCCTACAGGGAAAACGCCAGAGGATAATGACGTAGTTTACCAGAATGATGTAAAAGTTACCTTTGATTTTGATGCTAAGGAGCACTGGGATTTAGCCGTGGACCATGGCATAATCGACTGGGAATTAGGCGTCAAGATCACAGGTGCTGGCTTTCCCTTATATATAGGTAAAGGTGCTAGACTACAAAGAGCCTTGATCAATTGGTTTTTGGACCGAGCTCGCGAGGCGGGGTATACCGAGTACATGCCTCCACTCATGGTCAATGAAGCTTCTGCCTATGGTACTGGACAATTGCCAGACAAAGACAGCCAGATGTACACCATCACCGCTGATGGCTTTTATCTAATTCCGACAGCGGAAGTGCCGATTACCAATATCTATAGAGACGTGATCGTGGAGGAAAAAGACTTTCCGATCAAATCTTGTGGCTATACTCCTTGCTTCCGTCGGGAAGCGGGTTCTTATGGTAAAGATGTGAAAGGTCTCAATCGCCTCCACCAATTTGATAAGGTTGAAGTCGTGCAGATTGCACACCCTGAGCGTTCGTACGAAGTACTAGACGAAATGTGTGCCCATGTGGAGTCTTTACTAAAAGATCTAGGCTTACCTTACCGCAAGCTTTTACTATGTAGCGGCGACATGAGTTTTACTTCTGCTAAGACTTATGATATGGAAGTCTTTAGTGCGGGACAGGGACGTTGGCTTGAGGTGAGCTCGGTGAGTAATTTTGAATCTTACCAAGCCAACCGCTTGAAACTACGTTATCGTAACGAAGACCGTAAAACTCAGCTGGCCCATACTTTGAATGGGAGTGCATTGGCTTTGCCGCGTATCATGGCTGCGCTGATCGAAAACAACCAGCAAGCTGATGGTAGCATCGTGATCCCAGAAGTATTGAGAAGCTATACGGGTTTTGATGTGATCTAAGGATACCGTAATCCTGATCTGAATAATATGTATACATGGTGTCAATCCTATCGGTTTGGCACCATGTTTTTTTTAGGCTTTTTTCTTGCCTACAAAGCGGATCACTTTGCCGAGACCATTGTGATATAATCCTTCCGCCAATTCAATTTCCACCTCTTCGAGTAGGAGGATTTCAAAGTCATGAAAGTCATTTTGGATAGCGTCAGTAGAAAATAACATCTCTAATTTATTCGGGCCGCCTACTTTTGGATTGGCCTCTCGTAGGGGTAGATGACCTTTACTAAAGCCTTCTAAAATGATCATGCCACCTGGCTTAATCAACTCGCCAATTTTTTGATGGTATTGGGACAATATTGGAGGAGGGAAGTGGGCATAGATTAAAGCGGCTGCGTCATACTGCTTTTGGATGAGCGGGAGCTCAAATAAATTGCCTACTTCATAGTTGATCAAGACCTGTGCCTGCTCCGCTAAGCGTAAGGCTTTCTTTTTCCCTTCGATGCTCATATCAAAGGCCGTAACTGCTAATCCCTGTGTGGCTGCATATACGGCATTGCGCCCTTCGCCTTCGGCAGGAAAGAGCATGCTACCTGTTAAAGCGTATTGCTGTATTGCGTCGCGTAAAAAAACATTGGGTTCGGTGCCATAGGCATAAGATTCGTCGGCATAGCGCTCATCCCACATTTGATTGGTCTTTTGGTTAATGGAATCATGCTCTATGAGCAAAGTTAAAGTTAAGCACTGAGAGGAAGATATCCTGAGCAGGTTGTGGTGGGTTTACTGCTGCGCAGAACGATTATCTCTGGCTAGACAACAACAAATAGATACCTACCTATAAAACGTACTCAATAGGGATAAGCGTTCCGCGCAGCGGTAAGCTCAAATAAAAAATCCTAAAGCCTGCTCCACAGACTTTAGGAATCTCTATATAAGATATGTCTTTAGCTTTTTAGCCAAGAGCAGCAATACCTGGAAGAGCTTTGCCCTCGAGATATTCTAGCAAAGCGCCTCCACCCGTAGAAACGTAGGATACTTGTGGCTCGAGCCCAAACTTCTTGACCGCGGCAGCAGAATCTCCTCCTCCGATCAAACTGAAGGCACCCTTTTCGGTTGCTTTGGCTACGGCTTCGGCAATCGCTTGGGTTCCTTTGGAGAAGCTATCCATTTCGAATACGCCCATGGGTCCATTCCAGAGAATGATCTTGGAGTCCATGATGGCATCGAAGTAGTATTCAAAAGTCTTAGGTCCGATATCGAGACCCATCATGTCGTCAGGCATTTCTTCATTGCGGACTACTTTGATGGTGCCGCCTTCGCCGAACTCACTGCTGACTACTGAATCAACCGGAGTTAAAATCTTGACATTTTTAGCGACGGCCTTCTTGAGGATATCCGCTGCGGTGGCGATGAGATCGTTTTCTAAGAGAGAAGTACCGATGCGATAACCTTTGGCGCGGAGGAAGGTGTAAGCCATGCCTCCACCGATGAGGATGTAGTCTACTTTTTCGAGTAGGTTCTCTACCAATAGGAGCTTATCAGAAACTTTGGCTCCACCCATGATGGCGCAAACCGGACGATCTGTACTATTGAGAACCTTCTCTGCGTTTTCGATTTCCTTTTTGAGGAGGAAGCCACAGTATTTGGCATCAGGAAAATGCTTAGCTACAATCGTAGTACTGGCGTGAGCGCGGTGAGCGGTACCAAAAGCATCATTGGCATAGATATCACCATGCTTGGCTAGTTTGGCGGCAAAGTCTTCGTCTCCTTTTTTCTCTTCTTTATAGAAGCGAAGGTTGTTGAGGAGAAGTACCTCCCCTGGCTTAAGCGCTGCGCTCATGGCAAAAGCGTCATCGCTGATACAGTCATCAGCAAACTTTACCTCAGCTGAGATATACTTCTTAAGAGTCGGGATAGCGTGGTGCAAGCTAAACTTGTCTTCTGGTCCGTCTTTGGGACGGCCGAGGTGAGACATAAGTACTGCTGAGCCACCGTTGTCAAGGATATGTTGGATAGTAGGAATCGCCTCGCGGATACGACGGTCATCCGTTACTTCAAAGTCTGCATTTAATGGGACATTAAAGTCAACTCGTACTAGGACGCGTTTTCCGGCAATTGCTGCCTCATTTATATAGTGCATATGACGTATGTTTTTATGGCGTCGAATTTAGCTAAAATAGTTGAAGGGGGGAATTGTTGGAATACTGATTTTTGCAATTGTGGAAGGATTATGCGGTTGGCTTTTTGAATACGAATCAGGAGATTCATGCTTTCAATAATCTAAGCCATCCTATTTCATGAATTCAATAGAAGACTTTAACGACTTTCGCTCACGCATGAACGATCGCATCTTAGGCAGTGATTCTAAGATGATAAAGCGGATGTACAATCTCGACACCAATACTTATAAAGCTGGCGCCCTAGATGTAAAGACCAAGGAGTTGATCGGTCTCGCCGCTTCTATGGTCCTGCGCTGTGATGATTGTGTGAAATACCATATTCAATCTTCCATAGATGCTGGGGCTTCCGAAAAGGAACTGATCGAAACTTATGAGATTTCTCTATTAGTTGGGGGAACGATCGTGATACCACACCTTAGACGCGCTTATGCTTTTATGGATGAGGTAATGGAAGGCGAACAATAGGTCATCATGCTTTAGATACTTACTATTCACAAAGATCGCATCATATTTCTCATGAAACATGATGCGATCTCTATGTTTTGGGGCAAAAGGCCTCTATCTGGCCGATAGGAGCCATTTGATAGATTAGTAGCGTAATAAATCTTCGATTTTTTGGAACATCGATATGTTATTTATTCCGTAATTATTAATTATTGTAAT
>CAZHOC010000530.1:0-4754 GCA_964534295.1 uncultured Bacteroidia bacterium
CAACAATTCAAAAAATCAACCCCTCAACAAATTATCTATACTTCGATTTGCCTAGTTTGGGGCATTCGCAGCGCTTCTTCATTTTGACGAGGTGGAGGCTCAAAGTAGCACTGGCATTCCAACTCAATTCATTGGCCTGGAAAAAGCTATACTCAAACTCTACTGGATTTTGACCACTGGATCTTTGTAGATATTTGCCATATCCCTCGATGGCGAGTGAGATATTAGGCGTGAAAAATAGTCGATAGCCCATTCCCACGCGTCCACCAAAAGCAGGATAAGCGTCAGAGGCGATCGTATTGATGGTAGGACCAGTCTCCCAAATCTTTTGAGTATTGTAAAGTAAGTCCGCTGCGAAGAAAATCTGACTTTGCTTGATGTGGTATTTATAGACGTAGCCGAGATTATATTCCCATCCCCAGACATCGGCCTGAGTGGCTAAGCCTCCTTCAATGGCATAATCCGCAGAAAGTCTCTGCACCCCAGCCCGAAAACCATGAGCGAGCGAATAATGATAGGTGTAGCTAAAACCGTTGAGATAATTGCTAGCGAAAGCATTGCCATTGCTATAAGTGGCATCTGAACCGGGAATCAAACTATGGAGCGTACCCAATTGTAGCTCTAGTTGATGGGCTTGCGGTTTGAAGCTTGGACGTTGGGCTTGGAGGCTCAAAGTCGCTCCTAGCAGGCAAAGGGAAAGGAAAAGCAATCGTTTCATCAAGTCTTGTTTTGCAGATTAAACGTTTTTCAGACGCCAATATTGGCAAGTTAGGCGGTCGACTTCAAAATAAAAAAACAGCCTTGTCACTTGTACGACATCAGGTCGAACTGTTAATTTGAAGCTTGCCACCGCAAATTAAACTGATTTTTGTCTGCGAACGCTGCACATATTGCCCTTTTGTTCTTCTCTCGCTCTGCGAGGGCCGAACAACTCGCCAAGCCCTTTGGGCCAGAGGGGGAGAGAGTGCATGAGGCATTAATCAATCACTCCCATAAGGCAGCCCTCAAAAGTGGCTTGAAGACTTTTTGGTTAGATGAGGCTGATCAAGTAGGAGATACCTTCGGTGAACGCCTGGCCAACGCCTACGAATCCCTTTTCTCGAAAGGCTTTAGCAAAGTCATCGCCATTGGCAATGATTGTCCAAATCTAAGCGCTGCAGATATTCAGCATGCAGCCGGTATTTTAGAAGGGAAGGATTGGGTACTCGGCCCTGCCGCCGATGGAGGTTTGTATCTGTTGGGGCTTTCGCAAGACGTTTATCAAAGAGAAGACTTCTTGGCTTTGGACTGGGAGCAGGCGAGTTTGCTTCACTCGCTAGAAGACCAGATCAGCAGATGCCATCAAACGAGCATTAGCCTAGATTTGAAAGTGGATATTGATGGTCAGGCCGATTTGGTTCGATGTCTATCTGCTTGGGGGAGTCTCAACCCACTTTATTATTTATTGGCCTTTTTGGGGTTACCGCTCGCGGAACGCTCATCCGAAAAGCCTTGGCAATATGATCCCTTCGTATTTGCCCCTGAATCATTGCGTGCCCCTCCGGTGAACGCTTAACCCTCTTATCATTTCGTGAAAACGGATCCCATCAGAAGTCTCTGATGAGATTTTTTGCTATGCCCCAATCCAGAGGGATAGCTTATATCGTACATCTCTTGTTTTCAAACATTACATATTTATGAATTACTTTAGACGATTAGGTTTTGTAATCCTCTTATTCGGAGGGCTGCTACAGGCGCAAACCGATTTAGAGCTTACGGTACTCAATCTTAGTAGCAATCAAGGCATAGCAGACGTCTTGCTTGTACTAGAAAATGAAGAAATTGGCTATGCTGCCGAAGCTCGTACCAATGCACAAGGGAAAGTAACTTTCTCTGGCCTTGCCATCGTAGGCACTTACACTGCCACCGCCAAAGAAACAGATGACTTCTTCGAAAGTAAGGTTCCGGGTATCAGCCTGAGATCTAACTATAAATCAAGTGTAACGGTGGTTATGCTCCCAAGAGCCGATTTTGACTTAGATGAGGTGATCATCAAAGGCAACTCAGCCACCAAAATCAATACGGTAAATTCTGAGGTCTCGGCCACTTTGAGTCAAACTGAGGTTCAAGCTTTACCGATTGAAGGACGAGACATCACTCGTGCCTTATATCGCTTACCAAATGTTACTCAGGCGACTGGATTCTATCCAGAAGCTCCCAATGTGGCTATTAATGGCTCCAATGCGCTCTATACCAACTATATGATCGATGGCATGGACAATAATGAGCGTTTTCTTGGTGGTCAAAAATTCCGCATCCCAGTAGGCTTTACCAAAGACATTACGGTTCTGACCAATAACTACTCAGTGGAGTTTGGTAATACAGGTAATGGGGTCATCAATATTACGAGCCGTTCTGGTTCCAATGAATTTAGTGGCGAAGCCTTTTTCATTACTCGTCCCGGTGCCGTGATCGACGCTAGCTCTCCTTATGCGCAGCGCGATCTATCCGGCAACCAAGTCAGAGATGGGTTCCAGCGTTATCAAACAGGTTTTGCTTTTGGAGGAGCCATCGTACCTAACAAAACTTTCTATTATGTCAACGCAGAGCAGATTGTTGACTTGAAAGACAATTTGCTAAACGTGCCCCAATTAGGCGTAAATGAAACCGTCAGAGGTTTAAACCGCTTTACTTTGCTATCGGCAAAGATTGATCATCTATGGAGCGATCGCTTCCGATCTTCGGTTCGAGTCAATAGTGGCTTTGTAAATATCGATCGTCAAGGTGGCGGGCTAGAAGGTGGAGTAACTTTCCCATCGGCGGGTAATAGCCAAGACCGTAACTCCTTGTTGATCGCCAATAAAAACATCTATGTAGGCGATAACTTCTCCTCTGAGACGAACATCCAATACTCTCGTTTCCGTTGGAATTATGGGCGTGCGGATAATCTTAACAGCCCTCAGGTAGTAGTCTTAGACAATCTTGATAATACTATTGCGGTTCTAGGACACCCTGGCTATATCTTCGATAGTCATGAAAATACCGTGCAGTTTCAGCAAAAGTTTACTTTTGATTTAGGCAATCATACCCTCAAAACAGGAGTAGATATCATTAGTGCTGATCACGAATTATTTGGGGGAGGTAATGTAAACGGTAACTATACTGTCCGTCTTACTGAGTCTCAGGTAAATGCCTTGCGTGGCAGAGGATCAGCATTGGGAGTCAATGATATACCTTCTGACGCAGAAGTACTTTTTTATGGAGTAGAGTTGAGACCTGCAGAATTTGGGGCTCGTCAGACCATTTTTAGTGCTTATATCGAAGACCAATATTCGGTGAGTAGCCGCTTGAATATCAATTTGGGCCTACGCTATGATTATGATAACCTCTCTAAGGGGGGAGCGGCTCAAGGCGATTTGAATAATATCGCCCCACGCTTCAGCTTTAACTTTAAAACAAGTTCTCGCTCTAGCTTGAGAGGGGGAGTAGGTTTGTTTTATGACAAAGTAAATTATGCGATCTACAGTGATGCCTTACAGCAAAACACTACGGATGCAGATTACCAGGCCCAGATTTCTCAATTAGTAAGCCTTGGCATACTACCCGAAGATACTGATCTCAATGCGGTAACTTTTGATGGTAATCTAGGCGCCAGCGCCGAAGCGGCATATCTCCAAGGACCTACTTTTGATCAATTACAAGAACAGCGCGCGAGTGTGTTTTCAAACGAACGTCGTATCCTCAGCCCATTTGGTTATGATAACCCTATGGCCCTGCAGGCAACGCTTGGTTATCAGTTCCAAATTGATGAGAATACGCTATTTTTCGTAGATGTGATGCGCAATGAATCCTACAATCTATTTCGTATCCGCAATCTAAATGCGGCTGCTCCTTACAAATTAGATGATCCTGACGATGTCGTAGTTCGTACCCCAGCAGAGGCAGACGCAAGTCGTCCTATTCCGATCTTGACAGATGCAGAAGGTGCCTATGCCGAGATCAATGGTGAGCGGGTAAGAGGCGTCGCTCGTAATGTGGTCATTACCGAAACTGGTGGTCGTGCGAGCTATACCGCCATGAGCCTTAATCTCCAAAAAGAAAAAGGAGATGATAACTATGGTTATCGTTTGATCTATACGCTTTCTCGTTTGATGAATGATACCGAGGATATCAACTTCCGCGCTATGGATTCAAATGACTTCGAGGCAGAGTGGGGACCTTCTATCAATGACCGTACCCATGTCATTAATGGAATAGTATACTTTTATCCGGTAAAAAACCTAACACTGTCAGGGGCGATGTTGCTCCAAAGTGGCCAGCCTATCAACCGAATTCCAGATGCTGCTATTTATGGCACTACAGATCTAAATGGTGATGGAAGGGCTTTTGGCGACGCTTATGTAGGAAATAGCGACCGTCATCCAGGTGAAAGTCGCAATAGTGATCGCCTGCCTTGGTCCAATACTTTTGATGTTGCTTTACAGTATGATATACCAATAGGTGAAAATAATTTGCGTTTTCGCGCAGATGTTTTTAATCTGTTTAACGCTGCGAACCTAAGTGGTTATTCTAACAACGCTACCCAGTCCAACCAAATTCAGGTTGGAAGCGCAGCTTCCGGTCTACTGGTACGACGCAATGCTGCGGCACCGCGCCAATTCCAGTTTACCCTCCAATATTTGTTTTAATACGTGTAGTTAGTTTATTCAGGGTTCCGTCTTTTGACGGGACCCGCTTTTTTTAAACTAGCCAAAGCACAAATGATAAGCGTTCTG
>CAZHOC010000531.1:0-4753 GCA_964534295.1 uncultured Bacteroidia bacterium
TAATTATTTCGGTATATGCCTAATTGGAAAGCGGTCGCTTTGATGTAACATTTTTCGAAAATATTAATAATTATTTTTGTGTAATATATTTTTTGTGTAGTTTTGGGTGTTCGCTTAAAGAAAATCTTACCTTAAGCAAATCAACTGTTTGAAAGTATCCTAATCCCAGCTTCTGTACGTCCTCTTCCCCAGACAAAATTCTTAACGGCTTAGGAAAAATGTTCAAATCTACTGTTGTTAAATCCCTCTACTTCCTATTGATTTTGGTCATGACTTACGGCATATACGCTCAAGGTCAATTAGGAGACCCTGCCTTTGATAGCACCTACACTCAAATAACTCCCACACCTAAGCACAGCCCCCTAAATCCTACAAAAAAAGATCGCCACCCAAGCCATCTTCATGCTAGTTCAAATCAATTTGAACTCATATAGATGACCTAAGTGGCGTGAATCTATTTCTAATGGATAGCTATATCTAATCTCAGCTAATCCCAAAAGATCATGTTGCACGGATCATACAGCCTTAAGCTGAAGACCTTTTTACCTGTTTGTAGTGATGTTTTGCCCGTTTCGCCAAAGCGAAGCGGGCCCACTTTTTATTGACCCAAGATACGGGCATCAATAAAGAAAGAGGTGCTCACGTCTATCGAGATAGCTTCAGTAATTTCTTGATCTGTCTTGATATTCGCACGAAGCTTGAAACCATCCGTTTTGATATAATCCTTAAGATCATCTTCAATTACATCTAGGCTTAGGGTTTCAGTAATGCCGTCTTCAACCATGTCTTTAGTGGCGATCGCGATTTCTGGTAATCCTTCCGCTGCTAGGTAGACCGTGATTGTCTCCAAGAAATCAAAGTTTGCTTCTGCTGGGCTCGTGATCGTGAGGTCAAGTTTGGTGAGCTTTACTTCCTCCAGTAAATCTTTACTGGTTTTTTCGGTTTCAAACTCAGTTTCAGAATTGGTTTCGATGTCTGGGGTAAAGAGATCGAATGGTAGATCAACTCCTGCCGTTGCTGGAACCGTCACAGAAGCAGTGTAATTGAGATTGAACTGTGTGAACTCGGAGAGTTTTTCACAAGAATAAAGGCTTAGAAAAAGGGCCAGAGCTGGAAAAACAAGATACTTACGCATATAATATTTTTTTGTAGAGACCAATAAAGCTAGAAAACGGTTGCTTATAAAAATTATTTTGGTCCAAATTCAACTGGCCAAGCGTTCCGCGCAGCGGTGACTCCCACAACAAAACTAAGACCTATGGTCTACTATCCGGCTCAGCTTCCCGCCTTGGCTACGAGGAATTGAATCGGGAGCCTGCAATTGAACACCCATGGACAGACCAATGGTATTCTTGATCTTTTGGACCACTTGCTGCTTAAGGTCTTGATTAGTGAGATCAACCCCCTTTTGGGCCTCTACTGCCACCCTGACACTATCCATGCTCCCTTTACGCTCCACGATCAATTGATAATTTGGACTCAAAAAATCAAACTCATGGATCACCTCTTCAACTTGAGTATGGAAGAGATTAACACCGCGAATGATCAGCATATCGTCCGCTCGACCTTTGATACTAGACATTTTGATGTGGGTGCGCTTAGCATTAGGATCATAATTGATCGAGCAGATATCATTAGTCCAATAGCGCAATACTGGAAATGCCTCTTTGGTCAAGGTCGTAAATACCAATACGCCTTCCTCTCCATAGGGGAGGGGAGTACCCGTATCGCGATCGACTACTTCTGGATAAAAATGATCTTCCCAAATGTAGCTGCCGGTCCCCTTTTCTTCATGATCCTCCTGAGAAACGCCTGGGCCAATGATTTCACTCAGACCATAAATATTAGAAGCACTGACATTGAGACCCACTTCTACCTGATCTCGGATAGCTTCAGTCCAAGGCTCTGCCCCAAGTATGGCATATTTGACCGCTAAATCCTTAGTGTCAATGCCTCGTTTGGCAAATTCCTCCGCCAAAGTTTGGGCATATGAAGGGGTACAGCACATCACCTCCGGCTTGAAGTCTTGTAAGATGGTCAATTGCCTTTCGGTCATACCGCCAGAAACAGGAATCACAGCCATACCCAGTTTGGTCGCCCCTCCATGCATACCTAGGCCACCCGTAAAGAGTCCATAGCCGTAAGCATTGTGCAACTTCATACCCGGTCTCGCCCCTGCACAGTAAAGCGAACGCGCAATCACTTCGTCAAATACATCCAAATCATTTTGGGTATAGCCTACGACGGTGGGTTTGCCCGTAGTCCCGCTAGAGGCATGAATACGGCGAATATTATCCATAGGGGTGGCAAAAAGCCCGTAAGGATAGTTATCTCTGAGATCTGTCTTCTTTGTAAAAGGGATTTTGTGGAGGTCCTCTACAGTTTGGATGTCATCAGGGTGGAGGCCGATTTCATCGAACGCTTGTTTATAGAAGGGTACCTTTTTATACACTCGTTTTACCAATGCAGAAAGACGAGCATTCTGCAATGCTCGTAATTCTGTCAAAGGCATTTTTTCTACCTGAGGGTTATACATAAGACTCGATTATAATTGAATCAATTGCCCAATCACCCCCTCGGCAGTATCCTCTTTGCCCATGAGATTGCGCTGTTCAAAATAGTTGTACCAGCCGGCGCCTTCAACTAACCGCTGGAAACCATCCGCCAACTCTTGATTCGGAAAACTCCAAATAGCGAAATAATCATAATCAGCGCGATGGCTAGTATTTGCATCATTATTGGACCAAGTAAGGACCTTGACGCCCTGCTCTAACAGGCCTTGAATATGTGAACCAACCTGGCCCATATAATTGGCTCTGTCTTCTGTGGAAAGCGCATGCCAGGCAGGCTTAGCATTCCAGATTTCTATAAAGTATATCATCTTGATTCTGTTTTATTGATAATGGGGTATATGAGAGAGATTTTTTGTTTGGGGACCTCCCGATAGCTATCGGGAGCGTGGAACGCTTATCTCTAAGCGTTCAAAATCATATCAGCGGCCTTTTCACCAATCATAATGGAAGGGGCATTGGTATTGCCAGAGGTAATGGCTGGCATAATAGAGGCATCTGCCACCATCAATCCTTCGAGTCCACGGACTCTCAGTTGTGGGTCCACCACAGCCATACTGTCAATGCCCATCTTACAAGTGCCGACCATATGATGATAAGTGCCACAAGATTTGCGGATATAATCTTCGATGGCTGCTTCATCGGCTTCTTTCCCGGGGAGGACTTCTTCTTTCATCCAGTCCTGCATAGCCGTGGTGTAGCCTAACTTTTGGCAAAGTTTAACCGCCTCGTAGAGGGCGTCATAATCGGCTTGTTCGCCTAGATAGTTAGGATCGAGATATGGAGCGTCATCTGGATCTGCCGAGGCGAGTTTTAGTTCCCCTCTACTTTGGGGACGGATAAGGCCTGCACAAAGCGTAAAGGCATTTTCTGGTCCTTCGAAGCCCGGACTGTAATAAGGCAATCCCATGAAAAGAGGTTGCAAGTCTGGGCAAATCATATCTGGACGACTCTTCCAAAATAGTTGTGCCTCCAAAAGATTGGCCTGCGGCGGTGGGATTTGTTGCTTTGCTTCAAAGATGACACTGACCAATAGGTGATCGTGCAGATTTTGTCCTACTCCCGGCAAATCAATCACACTTTCAATGCCATGTGCAGCCAAATCAGCGGCATTGCCAACACCTGAAAGTAGGAGGAGTTGCGGAGAGCCGATGGCCCCAGCAGATAGGATGGTTTGTTTGTCCGCATGAGCCGTTTGGATTTCACCATCCTTTTTGTATTGCAGGCCGATGCACTTTTTGCCTTCGAATAGCAGCTTTTGGGCCGGGGCCTTGGTAATGACCGTCAAGTTTTCACGATCGAGTACTGGGACCAAAAAGGCCTTGGCGGTAGAGCAGCGTTCTCCTTCCGGCGTGACGGTCAACTCATTCATGCCTGCTCCCCATATATTTGCGTTAAAATCATCGGTAGTAGGAAGCCCTATCTCTTTGCAGGCTTCGATGGCTACATTAGAGATTGGATTGGGATTTTTGATGGTGGTTACATGTAGTGGGCCGCCAACGCCATGATTTTCGCTAGCCCCATTTTCATAATTTTCGGATTTTTTGAAGTAGGGGAGGACGCTCTCATAGTCCCAGCCATCACAGCCTTGATAGGCCCAATTGTCATAGTCAGAGCGGTGCCCACGGATATAAATCATGCCATTGATACTGCTACTGCCGCCTAGGGTCTTGCCTCTAGGCCAATAACGAGGCGTATTGCCAGCATTTTTCTGAGGGGCGGTCATATAAGCCCAATCGCGTTCCGTTTGCCAGGTAGCTGGCCAAGCTGCGGGGGCGTGGATATTGGGATCATTGTCAGGGCTGCCGGCTTCGAGCAGTAGCACATTATTTGCTGGATTTTGAGACAAACGGTTGGCTAGGACGCAGCCAGCAGAGCCTGCGCCAATTATGATATAATTGTACGACATGAGTTTAGAAATTAATTGAGTTGAACGTTCTGCGAAGCAGGCCTAAGCCTCAACAGGCACCGCTTTTTTGATGCTAATGATCTGTGGTACGGTAACCGCTTTAAGGCCTTCGACCCCAAATTCGACCCCATAGCCGGATTCTTTTACCCCGCCAAAAGGAACCATAGGATGGATGGCGCCGTGTTGATTGATCCAAACGGTACCGGTCTGGATTTGGGCCGCCACGTTTGCCGCTGCTGCTAGATCATCTCCCCAAACGGAGCCGCCTAGACCA
>CAZHOC010000532.1:0-4743 GCA_964534295.1 uncultured Bacteroidia bacterium
TTCACGGGGGTGAATCCATCTTTCTGAAGTTTGGGCGTGGCCTTCAACGCGCACAAAATAATCGTCCCGATTGCGTATTTCTCGCGCCAGCGTTTGGATGATCTTATTGCCATCAGAGGTAATATCTGCGCTATTGGTGTCAAAATAGATCGTACTCTCTAGCATGAAGAGAGATTGGTTGCTGAATTTTTGTACGCCAAGCGAGGTGGGGAAATCGATGGTCAACCAATCGGGTAAGGGGGGATTAAGAAAAGACGCCGGATAAACCCGGTCAGGTCTTTCATTATTCCACGTATAAGCTTCCATCGGGATCTTATGCTTAAGGACAATCGGCCGTTGCAGGCTAGAGTTCCCTCTAAGCATGAGATCTATATAGTTTTGGAGGTCTTGATTTCGTTGGTGTTCATATGCCGCTACCCATTCCAGAGAGTCTTTCTGGGAATCTACACGATCGAAACGATCGCGACTGACACATGCTGAGCTCAATATCGCCAATCCGAGTGCCATCAATGATAGCCGGAAAATAAACATAGGCAAAAAATATCTTTGATCCTTAAGAATCTCAACCGTCTGATTTCCTGCAAAATAAGCAAAATATCCACCAATCTGCCTTCTGGTCTTGCATCCGCTTTTCTTTTGAATTGTTTCCCCTTAATTTGTTGCCCTCATTAGTAGTAAATCCCATTAACGCATAGCGTTTTACCTCCTAGCTAGATAACCATGGCATTGAATTTAGACTTGCTGCGCGAACTTTGTTTCGAACCAGGCCCTCCCGGGGGCGAAGAACCCATCCGGAAAATCGTTCTCAGAGAGATAGAAAACTTAGTCGACGAAATCACCATAGATCATATGGGCAATTTGATTGCCCTCAAAAAGGGTAATTCACCCAAAAAAGTGATGGCTGCTGCTCATATGGATGAGATTTCCTTTATCATTACTCATGTTGATGATGATGGCTTTGCTCGTTTTCACACTTTAGGTGGTTTTGATCCCAAAACGCTTACCGCCCAACGTGTGATTGTGCATGGTAAAGAAGACCTCTTGGGCGTGATGGGATCTAAGCCTATCCACTTGATGACGCCGGCCGATCGCAACAAGCCGCCCAAGATTCAAGACTACTTCATTGACTTTGGGATGCCTGGCGACAAGGTCAAAGAATTGATCTCGGTAGGGGATAAGGTTACCCGCGAGCGAGACATGCGCATCATCGGGGATACTGTAAGCACCAAGTCCCTGGACAATCGAGTGTCTGTTTTCATTCTCATCGAGGCACTGAAGCAAATGAAAACCCCTGCCTATGATTTCTATGCGGTCTTTACTGTACAGGAAGAAATTGGACTGAGAGGTGCGACCACAGCGGCCCACTTTATCAATCCAGAATTTGGCTTTGGCTTAGATACTACTATTGCCAATGACTTGCCTTCTGCTCAGGAGCATGAAAAAATCACCTCTTTGGGCAAGGGGACGGCCATCAAGGTGATGGACTCTTCTGTAGTCAGTGATAGCCGTATGGTACGTTTTATGGAGTCCATTGCTCAAAAGCACGATATTACCTATCAAAAAGAAATCTTGACAGCAGGTGGTACCGATACTGGAGCCATGCAAAGAGCGGCTGATGGTGCGATTGTAGGTTGTGTGTCCATCCCGACTCGTCATATTCATTCTGTGGTAGAAATGTGCCACCAAGAAGATATCGCCGGCAGTATCGATTTGCTACGTTGCTGCGTAGAAGAAATGGACAGCTTTAGTTACGAATGGTAATCAATGATCAATAATCGGAGCCGCTTCTAATAGACTTATTCTGCTGCCATTAGCCTCGCTTTGGGAGTTGCATCCGATCCTCAACAATATTTTATGGAAAAATTGCTGCAAGAAGCTTGCGAATATATCCGCCGCATGTATGCGGGAGAACCTGAAATCGGTATTATCCTCGGCACTGGCCTAGGAGGTCTGGTCGATGAAATTAAAATCGAAAAGGCCATCCCTTATAACTTTATTCCCAACTTCCCCATCTCCACAGTGCAAAGCCACTTTGGTCGTTTGATCTTTGGGGAGATTCATGGCAAGAAGGTGGTGGCCATGCAGGGACGCTTTCATTATTATGAAGGCTATAGCATGCAGCAAATTACCTTCCCAGTGCGTGTACTAAAGATGTTAGGGGTGCATACGCTGTTTGTCTCCAACGCTTCTGGCGCACTTAACTTAGATTATCAAAACGGAGATCTTGTCATCCTCGATGATCATATCAACCTCCAGCCTGAAAATCCTTTGGTTGGTCCTAACCTAGACGAGTTTGGTCCTCGCTTCCCTTCGATGGCACGTCCCTATGATCCAGAAATGATCGATCGTGCCCTAGCGATAGCAGAAGAAAAAAACATCAGAATCCATAAAGGTATCTATGTGTCGGTCTCTGGTCCTAATCTGGAAACCCGCGCCGAATATCGCTATATGCGTATCATCGGGGGCGATGTAGTGGGGATGTCCACCGTGCCGGAAGTTTTAGTGGCCCGCCATATGAATCTGAGAGTTTGTGCTATTTCAGTCGTAACCGACATCGGCGATCCTGAAGATTTGGAAGTGGTGACTTTGGCAGATATGATCGAAATTGCCAACGAAGCCGAGCCTCGAATGACCGCAATATTTACGCAACTCATCAAGGAGTTGTAAATTTGCCGATTCTTCATCGAACCTTTTGGCGATGAAGCGCTACTCTTAGGCAAAGCATGGTGCATCGAATTTACATTTTGGGTTTACTTTTCCTGCTGGGCATAAGTGTCTTGCAGGCCCAGTTTCCGCAGGGGAATAATTCCAATCCCTTGGGCAACTTTGGTGGATTGAACCCAGGTGGAGGGGGAGGCGGAAATAGCGCACAACTGCCCTCGCTCGATGGTACTGACTCTGCCAAAGGTCCTCAAATCAAGCCAGATATTAAGTTTATTGATCGCAATAAGCTTTTTGTTCACCTACCTTATGACCTCGAACGCCCCGGTTTCAATATCGGGAGCATGAAATACTTTGATGAGATAGAAGCTGCCGAAGGCTTTGTGCAAGACCTCGGTTTGATCGGCAAGCCTTACCAAGTTTGGTACCATGGCTTTGATGAACGCTTTCGGGATTTGCCTTTTTGGACCAATCCCCTCATGGGCCGCTACAATCGTTATATGCTAGATCCTGTCCATCAGGTTAGCTATTTCGATACTAAGACGCCTTATTCCAATATCAATTATTCCCAAGGACCGACCACCATCCAAAATGTAAAGGTCACCATCTCGCAAAACATCACGCCGCTTTGGAATATGGCTTTCTTTCTCAATCGAAGGCAAGCCGAAGGTCGCTATCGGTCCTCCGTAACGGACCAGTACAATATGTACCTGAGTTCCTATTATCATACCGCAAATAATCGCTATGCGCTCTTCGCGAACGCTTATTTCAATGATCTGGCCAATGAAATAAATGGGGGAGTGCCTCGCTCAAACGATATCGTCCTGCCTACAGCGGATGGTTTCATAGTAGATAGCGTACCTTTTTATAATGCCGGCTTCTTTAAGTCTGATGCCTCGCCCAATCTAAGTGAAGCGCAATCTAAACGGATCTCAAAAGGGATATATGTTGACAATTATTATCACCTCTTAGGCTATCCTGGAGATACACTTGATCGTGCCCAGCGTTTGACCCTGCGGGGAACGCTTCTCTATCAATATTACTATAACCGCTTTACTGATTTTGCGATCAATGTGTCAGGCTTAAGAGATAACCTCATCCCGGTATATCCTACCTTGGTTGCTGATTCTACCTTTTTGGATAGATCCTTTCATTCTCAAATGTATGAGGGCAAAGGCGAAGCAAGCTACACCTTAGCGTTCGGCCCAGCCGTCCGACTCAATGTCAATGGTGGGATTAGCTACCGACGTTTTGTGCTACAAAAAGACTTAGATGACCTCCCCTGGAATATTACTGATCAATATGTCAAAGGCACTTTAAGCCTACCGGGTTTTGTCGCGAGAGCAAATATCTCCCAACGAGTGTCGGACTTGTTTAGTGGAGAACGGAAGTTTGGGGTTGAAGCCGCCTTATATCCAGCAGAGTTTTTGGGCTTTCGGCAGCCGGCGGCAGTAGAGACTGATTCAAGTGCGGTAAGAGTTGAGCGTTCTCCGGAGGAAGAAGAAGAAAAAGTAGATGAAGTAGCCCGCTGGGAACAATTTTCTCCTGTAAAACTCTACGCTGCTTACGACTTTCAAGATCGTAACCCAACCTTATTTCAAGCCTACTATCCTTCCCGAGCCCAAAATAACTATACCGCAAATCCAGACTTGGTCAATCAGCAGCTAAGTCATTTAGAAATCGGCGCGCGCTATCAGCCCGCTGCTAAAATCGTCGAAGCAGATACGCTATTACCCATGTATGCCGAAGCGAGTGCCTTTTTTCATACTGCCAACCGTTTTATTTACTATACCCCAAAGCTTCAGCCCAAGCAGGCCAGTCCTGAGCAAGATATTCGCTGGGTGGGCTTAGATGCGAGTTTTCGATTACGCTTTTTGAAGCATTTTTTCTTGGAGTCATCCCTTACTTTGCAGCAGTCTTTTACGCCAGCTGAACCGGGTTCTGCCCTTGCCCTTTACGCCAATTCGGCACCCAATATTTATGGTAAGGCTTCTCTTTATTGGGATGTGCGTTGGAAGCCTTGGGCCAATGTGATGCGGATTGGAGTGGGTTTTTACAGTAACTCACCTTATGCGGGCCAAA
>CAZHOC010000533.1:0-4740 GCA_964534295.1 uncultured Bacteroidia bacterium
TATTAGTACTGAGCCTCCTTTTGCCTCGTCTTGGCGTGGCGCCAGTTTTGACCGAGAGTATTTCTTATGACCTCAAGTTGGGTTTTACTGCTTCGCAGAACGCTTCCCATTATGATATCCTATCGGTTGGTTCCTCCATTACTTTAAACAACCTTCACTCAGCCACCTTATTAAAAGCGTTCCCCGCAGGGGCAAGCTATCTCAATCTGGCCTCCTTTAACGCCAACATCCAAAACAATCTCCAAATCCTCCAAGCAGTGCTGCCTCGCTACCAGCCCAAAACCGTCATCATCATGAGCAATCATGTAGATTTTGAGCATCAAAAGTGGCAAGGCTTAGGGATCAGCAATACTCACTTTTTCCTTGACCATCAAAGCTCTCCTTATTTTTATTGGCGCCGTTTCAATTTGTATCAACTGCTACAGCGCCGGCGCCGGACCAAACGTTTTATGAGCGAAGCACGGGCCCATATGCAACAACAACTTCGCATGGATGCTTATGGGGGCGTTCCCCTCCGGGTAAGTCCCGAAAACCTCAACCCTAATCGGCAAAATAGTCCCCCCATCACTCGCATAGATACAAGCCAATATCGCTTCCTGCAGGACCTAGCTTCTTACCTTAAATCAGAAAAGGTACAATTGATTTTCGTCCAAAGCCCCCTCAAATTGAGAACTTGCCAAAGTGAGACTTGTAAAGGATTTCAGGAGGCTCATATCGAGCAAACTCGGCAAATTATCGAAGAGCAAGGGCATCGTTTTATTGACCTCTATCACAAGCTTGACTTGGCAGATTCTCTCTTTTGCGACGAACTTCACCTTAACTTTGAAGGCCCTCAATTGGCTACTCAAGCTCTAATCCAGCAATTGTAAGTTCAGCTTTCCCGCAGCAGCCGTCCATTACCCCCCAAAATCTGCCACTTACCCTGAGCCTATATTCATTTTGGCTTTCAGCTTTCATTTTCAGGCTGAACAAAGAATGAAATGTTATGCCAAAGCGAATCAAAATTGAGTTTGTCAAAAGCCCATTAGACTACCCAACGCGTAAAGCCTTCATCGAGCTGTACAAAGTCGCTAAACAAGGAGAAAAGGCCTATTTTCAAGAAAGACTCTTCGACTATCCCTATTATCTAAGATTTTGG
Organism: uncultured Bacteroidia bacterium; assembly: GCA_964534295.1. GTDB lineage: Bacteria > Bacteroidota > Bacteroidia > J057 > J057 > JBCAWW01. Next base: position 1,139 of record CAZHOC010000533.1, read on the forward strand.
GACGGAGAGCAGCTGGTAGGCTTTAGAGGCATTGAGATTTGCAAACTGAACGCTCAAAAAGCTGAGCAAACCATGATTGAACTAGGAGAAAGTTTTATGCTTCCCGCTTATGTCAACAAAGCCCTGATGACCCGAATTAGTATGAAAGTACTTTGGTCCTTTTGGAAGGAACATTTAATAAACCTAGGCTCAAAAAGCCTCCTCTCACCTAGCAAATTCCTATTGCTGTCAAATGAGATCAGAAACTCAAAAATTCATTTCTACCATGAATGTCTACCGGGACTAGCTTCCAACCGGCTTGAAAAGATCTCCCAATTCGATACCTGGACCGCAATCAAATTATATTGCTACAATTGCAAAGAAAACTGCAAGCGCCTTTTTCGCTTTGCCCCCACTAAGGCCTTCCCCTCATCCATGGTAGCCTAAATTCTCGATTTTAATTTTCAGTGCTTAGTCTTTAAAAGCCACCTATCCTCAAGAGTGGGAGACAAAAGATTGTTATATTAAAGCAGGCCTAATAGCCCAACCACCCTTATATGCTCAGTCCTTAGCCAAATGCGTGCAATAATTGTTGAAGATGAACCTTCCGGTATGGAAAATCTACTCTATAAGCTGGAGAAGTATTGTCCAGAGATAGAAGTAGTAGGTACTTGTGATAATGGTGCCGACGCCATTCGAGAAATAAAAATCAAACTGCCTGATGTCCTCTTTCTGGATATTCAATTAGGCGATATGACTGGTTTTGATGTATTAAAGGCCATTAAGCACCCCAGCTTTGAATTGATCTTTACCACCAGCTATGACGAATACGCTATCGAAGCCATCAAAAACAGCGCTCTAGACTACCTCCTCAAACCCATTGAAATAGATGAATTGATGGATGCAGTGGCCAAAGCCAAGCAAAAGGTCAATAGCGCCTCGGCTGCTGTTCAACCAGTTAGCAGCTCCAGTGCTCCCGCCAAAATGGGTTTTCCGGTCAACACGGGCCAGCAATTTATCGAGCTTTCCAAAATCTTATTCGCCAAGGCTGATGACAATGTCTGCCTACTTTACCTCAAAGATGATAGTGTAGTCAGAATCACTAAATCGCTCGCTTGGGTAGAGGGAGAATTGAAAAATAAGGGCTTCTGTCGTGTCCACCACTCCTACCTGATCAATTTTAATCAAATGCAGGAGTATATCCGCAATGATGGCGGGTATGTGGTGATGAGTAACCAGAAAGCAATTAGTATCTCTCGTCGTCGTAAAGATGATTTTCTTTTGGCTTTAGAGAGCTGGAACAATCGTTAGTTTTTTCCCTGCTGCGCAGAACGCTTATCTCTCGGAGACATAGGGCAAAAGTAATTGCCTACACCGGCAAACAAATAATCTTCTATTTGTGTCTCCTTTATGTACCTATTTGCAGCAGCCATGAAATATCTCATTGCCTCTATTTCGCTTATTCTTTGCTTTAGCGCCCAGGCGCAAAACATAAAATTTGGCTTCAAAGGCAATCTGGGGCTGAGCTTTGGTGGCAATGAATTTATCTTCTCGGATCAGTCCAGCTACACCAGTATCCCTCAAATTAGCTATGGCGCAGAGTTTCCGGTATATTTTCAGCTAGCAGAGGTTTTCTATTTACGAACGGGGCTGGGCATACAAAACAAAAGCTTCAATGTAACCTTAGCCTCCGTTGATCAATCCAATTTGCCTGTAAAAGGCCTCATGCGCGTTGGCATGAACGCTTACGCCATCCAACTTCCATTGATTTCTGCTTTCCAACCCAAAGGCAGGGATGATATGATGCTAGAATTAGGGATGCTCTTTTCTCGCTACGCTCCTCTCTCCCAAACGACTTCGGGTGGTTTTCCCTCTCTTTTGGATAATAACGAAGTCCTAGGGGTTGAGATAAACGGACCTGAACCAGATTTTGAGGTCAATTATTTGCCGGAGGCATATGTTGCTTTCTCTTATTTTTTACCTAGTAAAAACCGAGTCCGCCAACAATTGCAATTGTCCTATGAGTATGCTCTCAGATCTGGCAATACGGTCGTATTTGATGGAGAGGTTCTGACAAATAATGGGAACTTTCCCTTCGCAGCTAGTTTCCAGCCGAATTTTTCTACCCTCAAGCTTTCTTATACGGTCTTCCCTTTATGGTAGCATCACCATTTAAGGATTTTGATATCTCCATTAAGATTACGGACCCTCCATTCAGGCTTCCCTCTTCCCAATATTAGCTGCTCCCACTTTTTCTCCTTGATTCTATTTTCGCCAACTTCAACCTCATAGACTTCCGTTTTTGCATCGCCGCCTCTCTGAGCAAATTCATTGATCAAATTGCCGTTTTGATAGCTCGCAAGGATTTTCGCATCGGTATCATGGGGCAACAGCAATTTTATTTCGCCTTCATAGCTCGTAAAGGCCATGGGCTTATCATTGACATATTTAAAGGAGGCGAATATCGGGCCATTCCAAGCAGATACCACTGCATTACCACCGACTTCCGTCATTTTTACGGCCCCATTATATGCGTCTACGGTAAGACTTCCTTCTACTCCTCTAATAAAGATAGAGCCCTCTTGAAATGACTTTACGAGCAAGTGGGAATTTCGAGGGACATAAACCGTCAAATCGGTTTCTTCATTGCCTTTCACTCCGATCAAAATTTCGTTTTGCTTTTCCAAAGCATTAACTAAACCGCCCCCTTCTACTTCATATTTTACGGCCTTCTTGTCCCAAGCTAAGATTCTCAATGCCCCTTTTTGGGTTGATATCTTGACCCTTACTTCCCGCGAACTCTTACTTAACGGCATATACAAACTTCTTTGGGCAAACAGTGTCCCGGGGACCATCATTGTGAGGCCCAACAAAATCCAAACAAACTTTTTCATGATGATTAGATTAGACGTTTATCTTTAATTTCGTGATTGCTCTTTTTAGTGCTTCGCGCAAAGGAGGGGGACTCAAAGGGTCGGCGATCCATTTTTCCAAATAAGGAATGGCCTCAGTCCATTGGTGGCCTTGAGCCACTTCTGCCATTTCTATGCGCAGCATAGGAGATTCTTGAAACGCCATGCTCGCGACGATACGTTCCTGCAAGGCCTGAGAAATTTCCTCTCTTGTCAGTACATCCAAAGCCGCCATTCGGACACTCAAACTGGGATCTTCTTGCAAGACTCTTAACCAAGCTTCTGTAGTTATTGCTGTAAGCGGCTGTTGTTCCACCAAGGAAGCGGCATAAATACGTTCTCCAGCATCTGGTGATTGTAGGTAAAGCACCTGCATAGAGAGGCGTGTTTTTTGGAGTTCTTCGGTGAGTTGACTGATTTCATCAGAACGATCATCTCTAGGCCAAAGCAGGCCCACAGCCAAACCCAGTAAGAGCGTTGTCGCAGCTACTGACCAGCGAGGCAATTGAATAGTGATGCTTTTCGCCGGGGATGAGCGTTCCGCGAGCGGTAGGTCCAAAGCCAAAAATCGATCTGGCATCATAGGCACCTCCTCTCTTGCATTTCCCAAAACTTCCCATCCTTCTGCAATATCCTCCCAAGCCGATTGGCATGCGGGATTTTCCTGCAAAAAAGCTTTAGGCTTAAATCCCAATGATTCAAATCGGCGGC
>CAZHOC010000534.1:0-4739 GCA_964534295.1 uncultured Bacteroidia bacterium
CTATCCTTCTTATTTAGGGGACTCTATTGCGATTGCCTTCTTTGAGGGTTGCTCGGCTTTGCCGAACGGAGGCTTCAATGTAGGCTTCATCACCCAGTTTTATTTGGGCAACTCTAATCCTTCTGAGGCAATCTTCTGTCAAGAAAATGTCTTTGCCTATGATCCTAATGACAAACTAGCCCAACCCAAAGGCTATGGTCCTGGGCACCTGATTTATAATAACACTCCGCTTGATTATACGATCCGCTTTCAAAATACCGGTACTGATACTGCGCGCAGAGTAATCATTCTTGATACCCTTTCCTCTTTGCTAGACATTAACAGCATCGAGCTTGGTGCCTCTAGCCATCCTTACACCTTTGATATCATCAGAGGTAATGTCCTCCGCTTTACCTTCAATCCAATCGTCTTGCCAGACTCAGGCGCTAATCAGGCCGCATCCAATGGGCAAGTCAGTTTCAGAGTTCAAATGGTAGAAGGGCTTCCTGATGGCACTTTGATAGAAAACAGAGCAGCTATATACTTTGATTACAATCCGCCGATTATCACTCCGATTGTATTTCATAGTATTGGTTCAGACTTCGTTCCGATCAACTTGACCTACAGTGTAGAAACTACTCAACCCGAGCTAGCCGTAAAAGTATGGCCCAACCCGTTCCGCGAAGCGGTAAACATAAAAGTAGAAAACCGGCCATACAGCCAACTAGAGATAGAAATCATGGATGTAAGTGGACGTGTGGTAAAGAAACAGCGTGTCCGAAATAGCCAAGGACTCATCGTCCAGGCACCCAACTGGCCCGCAGGCATCTATTTCTTTCGCCTTAGCGGAGAAGGAGAAGAACTGGCCAGAGGGAAGCTCATCCTGAAGAATTAAATTTTCTCATTCTTGTCACAAGCAAAAGAGTCGCACTTTATGCGACTCTTTTTTTATTATTTCGATCTGTCTTATTTGAATTTCGGACTCAACTCAATTATAGGGACGATCATTTCCTCCAAGCTAATACCCCCGTGTTGGAAGGTATCCTTATAGTAATTGACGTAATAATTGTAATTGTTGGGATAGGCAAAGAAGTAATCTTCCATAGTGAATACGTAAGTCGAACTCACATTTGACTTTGGCAAGAAGGCTTCTTCGGGCTTATAAATGGAAAAGACGTTTTTCGACTTTTCGTCATAATTCAAGTTCTTTCCTTGCTTGTAGCGCAGATTGGTCGTGGTATTTCTGTCCCCAATAATCCGGATGGGTCGCTTAACGCGCACGGTACCATGATCCGTCGTCAATATCACTTTGACGTTGCGCTGAGATAATGTCTTTAGCACTCGTAATAATGGCGAGAATTCCAACCAAGAACGAGAGATAGAACGATAAGCTGCCTCATTAGGAGCAAGCTCACGGATGATGTTCATCTCCGTACGGGAATGCGAGAGAAGGTCGATGAAATTATAGACAATGACATTGAGATCATTGTGCATCAAATTGAGGATATTATCAGCGAGGTTTTTACCATGATCATTAGTAATCACCTTGTGATAACTATGCTTGATATTGAGTCTCGCTCTTTTGATATGCTCTTCGAGCAACTCAGCCTCGAATTGGTTTTTGCCGCCTTCCTCCTCGTCATTGAGCCAATACTTAGGATATCTTCTTGATATCTCTAGAGGCATCAAACCTGAGAAAATGGCATTACGGGCGTATTGAGTTGCAGTAGGAAGGATACCATAATAGGCATCCTCATTATCGATATAGAAGAAGTCAGAAATGATGGATTCAAACTCTTTCCATTGATCGTAGCGGAGACAGTCTACCAAAATGAAGAATACGCTCTCGTAACCATCATCCAAGTGGCGGAAGGTGGTCTGCGAAAGCACATCCGGAGATAGCATCGGACGCTGAGACATATCCTTGGTATGAAGCCAATCGATATAGTTACGGGTTACAAAGCGCCCATAGTTGTTATTGGCCTCAGATAATTGATTGGCGAGGACTTCTTCCATGCTTTTGTCCTCGTTCTCTCCCATTTTGCCTTCCCAATAGATCAACTTTTTGTAGATATCGATCCAGTCTCTATGATCGTTATCCTCAAAAAACTGCATGGCAATATTCCGAAAATCCTGCTGATAGTCAGAATTGACCTTGGCAGTAACCAGCTTTTTATTTTCTAGGACCTTTTTACAGGCCAGCAATATTTGCGTTGGTTTGACTGGTTTAATCAAATAATCAGTTATCTGAGCTCCGATGGCACTTTCCATAATGTGCTCTTCCTCAGATTTGGTGATCATAATCACCGGTTGATTTGGCTTAAACTGCTGTATTTCAGACAAGACGGTAAGCCCATCCATTCCCGGCATCTGCTCATCCAGGAAGACGATATCAAAGCTTTCCGTTTTGAGTAATTCAAGTGCATCTAACCCATTGCTGACAGATGAAACATCAAATTTTTTCTCGCGCAAGAACATCATGTGCGCTTTTAGCAAATCGATTTCATCATCAACCCACAGGATTTTTGGATTTTGCATAAGTTCTTTCTACAGATCGTGAAATAATAAAAGGGTAGCGGTTTTTCGATGCGCAAAAATAATTAGTGGGTTAAGTTAAGATATACGGGAAGGATCTCTACAACGTTTTGTTAATTATCCCAACACGATTTCTTGTTGCTCCGAGGTCATGCCCGCATTGGAGAGTGAGCATTTGTAAATCCCTTCAGGCAAACCATCTAAATCCATTTTGACTCGTCGAGTAGTACCAGAAATAATTTGGTCTCTTACGGGTGTTCCGCTATGATTATGGAGGGTAAATTTGGCGGGTTTAGTACGAATAGGAATGTTTACTTGGGCTAATAGCTCATGCTTTTTGGCATTGTACTCAAGCTGGGTGATTCCAGGTGCTACGGTGCCTTTACTGGTTCTAAACATAAAATACCTTGCAAGGTAAATCAATGCAGCTAGTCCAAAGATAATAGGAACGGCAAAAAGCAGCCAATTTGTACTCCCTCGATCAGAGGCGCTTCCATCCATATCTTCTATGGGCACCGCTACATATTCTGGCTGATTATTGGCACTCGCCAGGGGACCATCGGATTGTAGATTGGGAGCGAACAATTCAATTTCTCTTAATTCAGAAATTGGCAGAGTCGATACGTAGGCGATTTGGGTTTGAGAAAGGGGAAAGGATCTCAATTCCTTTGATTTCAGGCCACCGTTCATCAATAGGGCCAAGTCCTCATACATGCCTCCACTCTCCCAACTAAAGTAGGCCCAGTCTTCTTTATAGCCAGGGGCAAGTACATAAACCGGAACCTCCATAGTACGAAAAATATCCCCCAGACTTTGATCACTATAACCACTACTAATGATAAAAATCGCTTGATTACCAGCATGGGGACCTAAAGCTTCAATTCCGGCCCGTATGGCCTGGGGTAAAGATTGCCCCGGAGCCTCTTCACTTCCATTAAGGATCATCTTAAGCACCTCAAAATTATCAGTTAAATCAGTATTCATATCTACTGATTCCGCATAACCGATCAAGGCCAAAGAATCCAGGTCTGCATTAAAGCCATCTATTACCTTAGTCAGGGAACGCTTAACACTATTCCAATTGAAGGGAGTACCCGCCCATCCACTAGAATGATCAAAAATCAAAACTGCATTTAGCCCTTCTTCGCTACTATTTCTTTGCCACTTGGTGATATTCTTTTTCTGACCATTCTCAAGTAAATACCATTGGCCGCTTTGGTCAGCATTTGGATCAGGCAAAGCCCGATTAACCTCTACTACAACCTGCCCCACTTCGCTGGACACGATATTCATAGAAATCGGATTGGCAGCATAGGAGTTGAAAGAGAAGCAGATAAGAGCAGAAAGAATCGTAAGACTTAAAGGGTTATTGATCTGCATTAGGTTGATTATTCTCTGATCTTCAACGAGTAAAGTACAATTATTTTTTAATTTAGCCCGCAAAAGCCTCCCCATCATTGAAAAAGAATCCCAAAAGTCCCAAAATCATCAATGACCCCGTTCACGGCTTCGTTGAGATCCCCCGTGGTACCCTACTCAAACTCATTGATGAACCCGCCTTTCAAAGGTTAAGGAGGATCAAGCAATTAGGGATGAGTACCCTGGTTTATCCAGGTGCTGTACACACTCGTTTCAATCATGCCCTAGGAGCCATGCATCTCATGCGCCAAGCCTTAGATACACTTAGGCGAAAGAAGGTGGAAATCTCAAAAAGAGAATACCGGGCTGCCCTTATCGCGATCCTTATGCATGACATTGGCCACGGCCCTTTTTCTCATGCTTTGGAGTACGCGATCATCCCTAATTTGCATCATGAACAAATGAGTCTAGCACTCATGCAGTATCTAAACCGCAAATATCGTGGCAAACTTGATTTAGCAATCGATATTTTTGAAGGGAATTACGAAAGAGGCTTCTTTCATCAATTGGTTTCGGGTCAGTTAGACATGGATAGAATGGACTATTTGATCCGCGATTCTTTCTTCACAGGAGTGGTAGAAGGTGTAGTAGGGATTGATCGTATCATCAAAATCCTCAATGTTTACAAAGACCAATTAGTTTGCGAGGACAAAGGGATTTATTCTCTCGAAAAGTTTGTAGTGGCCCGCCGCCTTATGTATTGGCAGGTCTACCTTCACAAAGCTGCCATGTCAGCAGAAAATACAGTGGTCAATATTCTGAAACGTGTCAGGTATCTAATCGATAATGGCGAAAAAGTATGGCTA
>CAZHOC010000535.1:0-4731 GCA_964534295.1 uncultured Bacteroidia bacterium
GTTTCTGGATCTGTTTCCAGCAATTCCTTGATCGCTTCATACTCAGATTTTGCCTCAGAGGGGAGATGTTCGGCTAGCCATTTTTGAATCTGAGGTCTTGGCAAAGCTCCAGAAAATTCGGCGACTATCTCGCCTTTGTGAAACATCTTTACCGCTGGTATGCTCATAATATCGTAGGCCTTCGCCAAATCAGGATGCACTTCTGTACTGATTTTGACTAGTTCCCACTCGCCATTGGCTTCACTCGCTAATTGCTCAATGGTAGGCCCAAGCACTCGGCAGGGTCCGCACCATGAGGCCCAAAAATCTACGACGACAGGAGTTTCTTGACTCTTATCTAGGACTTCTGCTTGAAAGTTGAACATTTCTCTAAACTTCTTTGCGTAATACTTCTAAGGGTGGCTGACTCACCACCTCTCTACTATTAAACAAACCGATGATTACCGTCAGTAGGGTAATGCCTGCAAAGACTTGTAGGATCGGCCATACCCGAGGGGCAAAGGTTAGATCAAAGGCAAAAAACCCTAATGCCCAGGTCGCAATTAAACCTAATAGGATGCCAGTACCTGAGGCTAAGCTTCCCAAAAAGGTATATTCTAAAGCATTGATGCTCAAAATTTGTTTGCGGGAAGCGCCCATAGTACGCAATAAGACGCTCTCTTGCATTCGTTGGTATTTGCTGACAATCACAGAGCCGATCAATACCAAAAAGCCAGTTGTGATACTGAAAAAAGCCATAAAGCGTACCACAAAAGATATCTTATCGAGGATCTGTTGTAGGGTATTGATGATCAGCTCTAAATCCATGATGGATACATTTGGGTATTCTTTCATCACCGCACGTTGGAAGTTGGCGGCTTGCTGGGTGCTTTGGGTGCGGCCAATGAGGACGTGAAATTGAGGGTAGTTTTCTAGGACCCCTCTGGGGAACACCACCAAGAAGTTTGTCTGTACCCGCTCCCAATCGATCTTACGATAGCTGCCTACATAAGCCTTGATCGATTTTCCCTGTACATTGAAGACAATGGGATCCCCCAGTTCAACCTTGAGGCGATTCTTAGCATACTGCTCATCAACAGAGATTAATATACTATCGCCTGCTGCCCATTCTCTCATCCATCTACCTTCTAACAAAGTTTCTGACTCGATGAGGGTATCTCTAAAAGTGGTTCTAAATTCTCGGTTAAGCGTCCCGTCTGAGATTTTTAGCACAGTATCAGCGATCAGTTGCTCACGACTCATACCATGCAATGAGTCTAGGCGCATCGTTACAATAGGGACGCGTTGCTGAACGTCTATCTTAAAATCCGTAGCGAGTTCGTAGAGAGAATCTTTTTGTGGAGTTTGAATATCAAACAAGACCATATTGGGTTGCTCCCCTTGAGCTGTAAACTCTACTCGGCTGAGCAACATATCTTGGACGAAAAATAGGGTAGCAATCATTCCCGTGCCTAATCCAATGGAAACCATGAGCGTTAGAGTCTGATTTTGGGGTCTAAACAGATTGCTCAAGGCTTGGCGCCAGAGATAATTCCATTGAGTTGGGAAATAGCGTTTGGCAAGCCACATCACCAGGCGACCCATACCGATCAAGCCCAAGAAGGCAAAACCAATAAAGAGACTGAAATAAAAGGCTCCTTCTAGATCACCTACTTGCCACCAGCTAAAGCCAAATACGAATATGCCTATGGCGCCTATCACCACCCATCTGAGATAATCTCGGGTGGCCGTTTTCTCAAAAGCCGCCCGTAGAGCTGTCAGTGGCGATACTGTCCGGACGGACATTAAGGGCAGTAGCGCAAATAGGACAGCGATGGCCATGCCTACTAAAACTCCCTTTGCCAATGCAGTCCATGACAAGGCAACCGTGGCTTCAAAAGGCAAAAAGGATTCCAATACTTTTGGAAGTAATATTTGTATTTGACTACCTAGAAGGGCGCCTAGTATCGCCCCGATCAAACCCATAACGGTGATTTGGATCAAGTAAATCAAAAAGGCGTCTCTACCGCTGGCGCCCAAGCACCGCAATATCGCCACGGAAGCAATCTTCTCTCTTACATAAACACTGACTGAACTCGCGACTCCTACACAGCCAAGCAATAGGGCGATAAATGCCACCAAGTTGAGAAAGCTGGTCATGTCTTTAAAGGCGCCGCCTAATTCTTCCTGCCGCTCTTTGGCGGTATCGTAGCGAAGATCTAATTGATCAAGCAGACTATCTTGCTCGGCTAGTTCTTCGTCCAGATTGGGTCGATCATCGAAGCGAAAGTATTTTTTATAACTAACCCTACTACCTCGGCGAATCAGTTTCGTGTCTTCTAAGTCTGCCATCGGAATGTAGACCGGAGTCGAAACCATCGCCTGCATGCCGCTTTCTCCTGGCACTTGGGCTAGGCTACCAATAATCTCAAAAGTAACTTTGCCTATTCTAATGCTATCGCCAACATAAGCCCCAAATTGCAGGAGCAGAGAATTTGCGACCAAGGCTTTCCTACCTTTTCTGAAATCCCGCCCCGCTGTCATAGGATCCGTCTTCATCTCTCCATAAAAAGGATACTCTCCGCCCAAAGCCCTGACTTGCACCAAGCGACTATCCTCCGTTTTGGGAAAGTAGACCATGGAAACAAAGCTTCTTTCTTCGGCAGTTTCGCCTCCTAGTGAATCCAAATAGGCTGCGGCCTCCTCAGAAAAGGCTCTTCTCGAACGCATCATAAGATCCGCTCCGAGCAGCTCTTTTGACTGATTGTTGATGTCCTGGGTTAGGTTGTCTCCAAAGGATTGGATGGCCACCAAAGCAGCCACGCCTAAAACTATGGAAGACATGAATAAAAACAGGCGGCTGCGGCTGCGGCGACTATCACGCCAAGCCATTTTTAAGAGCCAAGACAAACGGAGAGGTTGGGATTTCATCAAATAGGCTAGTTTCCTTGCAAATATACGGACCATTCATCTAGCAAAATCAACCGTATAGGGCCAATACGTCTAATTAATACAGAGGTTTGCATAATTTTATGCTTCGACTTTTTGTATGTTTCAGCTTTTCCACACATTCAGGCTCGCTTTTCTTTATCTGTTATTGGTTTTGACCTGGCTTCCCATGCAAGGGCAGCTTTACATCAATGAGGTGATGACCTCTAATGAGCAAGCCTATGCCTCTAATGGGGCATATGTGGATTGGGTGGAAATCTATAATGCTGGAACACAAAGCATCGATCTAGCTACCTACGCGCTCTCAGATGATGCCCAAAAGGCTCAAAAAGGTCTAATTCCTGCTACCAATGCTGCTCAAACAAGCGTTCCGCCCGGCGGATACCTCCTCCTATATCTCGACCAAAGAAGCGATCTCGGTCCCCATCATTTAGACTTTAAACTCAGCAGAGGAGGGGAGATGCTATATCTTTTTTCGCCTGATTCTAGTGTGGTACTTGATTCGGTTTGCGTGCCTTTAATTCCAGTTGACTATAGTTATGGGAGGCTTACTGACGGGGCCACTTCGTGGAACGCTTTTTCGCAAGCTAGCCCGCTTCAAGCTAATGCTACCGGTCAAAAAAAGCTTGATCCTCCCGCTTTTTCGCAGCAAGGAGGTGTTTTTCAGACCAGCCAAAGCATCAGTCTCAGCGCCCAAGCAGGAGCGCAAATTTATTATAGTCTTGATGGTTCAGAGCCTACTTCTCAAAGTACGCTTTACACAGCTCCTATCACCATCGATACTACCACGAGTCTGCGGGCCCGTGCCTATCAAACTACTTGGGATTCAAGTTTAATCACTACGGAGGCTTTTGTATTTAATGATTCGACGACTTTACCAATCATCTATTTGGCTATGGATCCCTATGACATTTGGGATCCTGATAGTGGTATTTATGTCAAAGGTAATAGCAACTATCCTGGCGATTGTGGTAGTGGTAACTTTCATGCTCCTTGGGAAAAACCTGTAAGCCTGCATTATTTCAATACGGACGGTGAGATCGCTTTTCAACTAGAAGCTGGGATATCCATTTTTGGCAATTGTACCCGCAATTACGCCATGAAGTCTTTGCAGGTAGCTACCAAAAAAGCTTACCTCAGCCCAGAGATTCCTTATCCCCTATTCCCGACCCTTGAGGCTGATGAATATCGCAGAGTGCGCTTACGCTCTGGTGGCAATCATTGGAAAACTTCCATTCTGGGCGAAGCCATCAGTCATCAATTGGTGGAGGGCAAAGTATCCATCGAAACCCAAGGTTTACAGTCTACGGTGGTCTATCTCAATGAAGACTACTGGGGTATTCACAATATGCGGCACAATTACAGTGAGCATTACTTTCGCTATAAATTCCCGCAATACGATACTTGTGATTTTGATATTATTAGGCCGCAGCGCAGGCATAGCCAGTATTTTGTTGGCAGTGGCACAGAGGATAGTTTAGCGGCCCTCTTTACCTATTTTGAAAATCATAGCCCATTCACGGCGACTGATTATCAATGGGCTAAGCAGCGGATCGATCTGAGCGAATGGATCAATTATTATGCCCTGCAGATGTGGCTCTATCCTGGCGATTGGCCCAATACCTATTCGCCTACCAATATGATTTATTGGCGGCCGCGTACCCCAGAAGGCAAATGGAGAATGAGAGGACCAGTGAAATGATCGTCTAGAAGCTGTGTGAGTTTCGTAGTGTATGCACTACTTGAAAGAATGTCCCAAAAATGGAATATACTTGGCACCAGTGTCAGTGTATGGTATCCCAT
>CAZHOC010000536.1:0-4724 GCA_964534295.1 uncultured Bacteroidia bacterium
CCCTGCTTTATCAATGGCTACACCAACAAGGCTGGTAATATGAAAGCGATCATTTCACTAAGTATCAAGCAACTCAAGCGCCGCAAGGGTCAATATACTTTACTAGCAGCCAGTATCCTTTTGGGAACAAGTCTCTTGGCCGCAGGTCTCGGTATGTTGTGGGGCTTACACCGCCCCTTTGAAAAAGTTTTTGAGCAGCTGGAAGGCGGGCACTTTCTGCTCTATATGGATCAGAGAGCCAATGACATTCCTGCCATTCGGCAATGGTTTGCCGCCCAAGAAGAGGTAGCCACAGTGAGTCGAGAGCGATCTTTTGTGATGCAAAACGGTCCTTTTTTACTCTCCGGGCAGAAGTTTGAGCAACAGCTTCGAATTAGCGAGTATAGATTCTTCGAGGGCGAGCCTGATCTGCTCAAAAAGGTAGCAGGAAACAGCCAATCTCAACCCGCGATGGGAGAGATTTGGCTCCCTGCCTACCTCATGCAAAATCACCAGATAGAGATCGGAGATTCCCTTGGGATCCCTACTGCCGCAGGAGTTTGGTGGCTAGAAGTTAGCGGCGGAGTGATCGATCCACATTTTGCTAGCGGCATGGTCAATCCAAGCGTCGCTTGGGTGGGGGCAGGTAGCCTGGTTGGAGCTTATTCTCTGCAAGAGCTACAACAAATCCATCTTAGCGTCCGGCTCCATGATCCTGCTATGATGGCTGCAGTTTGGGATCGCTTTTTAGAGGCTTTCCCCTATCAGGGGAGCAAGATGGATTACGAACTCTTTCGGGCTGCCTTTGGTAGTGTCTTTGGTTTGATGGCGAGTGCGTTGTTGTTGGTTTCGCTGCTTTCCTTTGGGCTTGCGATGCTGTTGATTCGCAATAGTTTGATCGCCAATATCCAAGCGGATTATCGCCAAATCGGCATTTTAAAAAGTATGGGCTTCTTGCCCAAGGCGATCACCAAAGCCTACCTTTGGCAGACCATGAGCATCGCTTTGCTTGGGGTTTTGTTGGGCTTAGGCCTCGGCCGAACGCTTCTCCCCCTGCTAATGCAGTCTGCTACCCAAAACTTAGGTCTACTGCAACTCAATCTGCCGCTGCTCCCCTTTATTCTCGCAGGCGGCTTCAGTCTGACTATGATAGGAATCATCGCTTGGCTCAGTAGTCGTCAAGCAAGTCAAATACCCGCGGCTACTGCTATTCGCTATGGCAGACCTCCGGAGAAAGCAACTTCTCGAGTATTTTCCTTTAGCGGTTTAAACCAAGCCAAGCTCTATTTTTCTGGGCACTTAGCGCAGAGTCGCCCGATTCGGTTGCTGAGTATGCTAGCGGCCACCACTGCCTGTATGGCGATCATGAGCAGTTTGCTCAATTTGGGACACTCATTCGAGGGCTTGAGCACCCAGCCCGAAGCTTGGGGCTTTGAAGCGGTAGATCTCACCCTCAAAAAATCTGATCAGGTCCTGATTAGCCGTCGGCATAAGGAGGTGATGGCTATGTTTCAGCAAGAGCCTGACATAAAGCAGATCATCCCTTTTCAGTGGTATAATTTGGAGATTCTTGCCCAAAATGGGGCACCCAGTCGGAGTCTCATCGGCAAGGTCTACAGCGAATCGTTCCGCGCAGCGGGCCTCCTCAACCTAGAGGGCAATCATCCACAAACTGCGAATGATATCAGCCTTTGCATCGGCACGGCTAGACAATATGGACTTAGCCTTGGAGATTGGGTCAACATCAAACTGGAAGGTCAGGAGCAGCGCTTCAAGCTGAGCGGTATCTATCAAGACATCGGCAATATGGGGCAAGGCTTCAGACTTCATGCGAGTAGTTTGCTCAAACTCAATCCTCTTTTCGAACCCAGTTTTTACGGCTTGCAATTACGCCCCGGCAGTGATGTTGATTATGTCAAAACCTATCTGGGACAGAGCTATGGGGAAATGTTTGAACCCGAGCGGAGCATAGCAGAAATCGTAGCTAGTATGGGAGTCGTGCAAGGCATTTGGGGCTTGGTGCAACTGCTATCGCTCTTTTTTCTGTCCGTACTCGGGATCATGATTGTTTTTGATCAAGGCATGAGTTTACGCGAAGAAAAGGGACATATTAAGACCCTCCAAGCCTTGGGAATGCTTCGACAACAACTGAGGCTAAGCTTTACACTACGTACTGGCCTGTGGCTATTTGCCGGGATCGTCCTAGGGATAAGTCTCGGCATGTTGCTCGGAGGACAACTGATCAGTCTAGTTAGCGGAGGTCTGGGCTTACCTGATTTCCCCTACAGCCCAAGTCTGTCTCTCAACCTGTATTTGGGTTTATGTACTCTGCTCTTGGGCCTTGGCCTCAGTGCGATCTATGGTTACCGTAAACTTCCCTCTCTAAAATCTTAATGTCCATGTATCGTCTTATCTTTTTGTTTTCAGCCCTGCTGAACGCTTATCCTTGTCTGCAAGCACAAAGTCTAGCAAGCAAGCTAGATCAATATCTCAGCACTTCGCTAGAAAATGCTGCTGCGCCGGGCTTTTCGGTGGCCGTCGTCAAGCAGGGAGAAATTGTATTTGCTCGCGGCTACGGCCAGCAAGTCGCCAATCAGCCTCAAAAGATGCAAGCAGAAACAGTTTTACCCATTGGGAGCTTAACCAAATCATTGACCGCTCTAGCCCTCATGCAATTGGTAGAAGCCGACCAGTTGGCGCTTGATCGTCCCGTCAAAGATTACCTGCCCTGGTTTAAGACAGCCAATCCCCAACTTAGTGATCGTATCACGCCACGCATGCTGCTCAACAATAGCTCCGGTCTGAACGGAGGGCTGGTCGATGCGAGCTTGCAAGGCGATACGGCTACGCAGAAACTGATTCGTTCGCTGGAGGCGCAATACCTAGAAAGAACGCCCGGAGCCTCCTACGAATACTCCAATACTGGCTTCGCCCTCGCTGGCTTTTTGGTCAAGGCCATTACAGGGATGGAGTATGCCGACTATCTTGAAAAGCATATTTTCCAAGTCCTTGATATGCCAGCCACCAGCACGCGCCCTGTGGATTTTGAACGAATAGGCTCTGTTTACGGGCATTATCCGAGCATCGAGCAAGCCATCCCTGCCCAGCGAGAACCCGCCAACGAATCTGGCGCAATGGCTCCTGCGGGTTCTTTGATGCGCTCATCTGCTAAAGATTTGGCCCACTATATGATCGCGCTGCTTGATCGTGGGCGTTTTGGAGCGCATCAATTAATTAGTGTAGCAAGTTTGCAAGAGATGTGGCGACCTCAATCTTGCTTTCCTGGCTTCTCTTATGAAGACGGCGGCGATGATGAGTCTCTTGGCTACGGCCTAGGTTGGATGATGGGAGAGATCGAAGGGGATTCCTTGATTTTTCATGGCGGTAGTACGGGTACGGCCTCTTCTATGATGATACTGGATCCTAAGGCTGAGATTGGGGTCGTATTGCTGCTTAATCTGGATTACACCTTTGTCAATCGCTATCAATATCAATCTGAGTTTCAACTAGCCAATAATCTATTGCGACTGGTTAGGGGAGAAGAACCGAGTGATTATGGCCAAATGCGTATCTCTGATCCGAGCCTCAATGATTTCAGCTTGCCAGAGGAAAAGTACGAACACTACCTTGGTTCCTATCAATTTGCCGGTGGTTGGGATGCCAATTTTGTCTACTATGGGGTGGATTTAGAAATCAAACAAGTGGGAGATGATTTAGTGGGGGAGCTTCGCCGCGGCGAACGCTTATTGGGGCGTTTTAAACTTGATTTTGTCAATGAGCAGCTGGCGATTAGGCGCTATCAAGCCATGCCTGATCCGGTACGTTTTAACTTGCGGAAGGATGGAAGTGTGGAGAGTTTGAGGCTATTTGGCACACAGTTTATTCGAGAGGACGCGGAGTTTAAAGCCCGCTACCAGCCTTTAGAGGCTCCCGATTCACAATGGCGATGTTTAATTCCTCGACATTATCAGCTGCAAAAATCCCAAGATGATTTGCTGGCGATGTCATCAAAGGGAGTTCGTCTGAGGGTTACGGCTTCGCCTAACGATTCCCATCAGCTTTTGCAAAAACTCTTTCCTGAAGCAGAATTTGCACAACAGGGCGTTCCCCAAAGGGAGAAACATGGACTACACCTCTGGACGCAGCAAGCCTTTTATAGCCAAGGCACAGATCCCCAGCAATGCATGCTATTATCGACGGATTGGCAAGGGCAAAAACTGTATTTTGTGTTGACTTGCCCCTATGGCAAACTCAGTCAGGCTGCCGCTAAGGACTTATATGTGGTGATGAATAGCTTTGTCGGCTAAGCTACTTCCATTTGCTGCAAAAAGGGCTTTTATTGGGTTTTACTCCTTCGGAGAACGATTAGATATGAAACAGAAGTACAAGATCCTCATCATCGGAGCTGGGGCAGCGGGCCTAGCCGCTGGCCATGCATTAGCCCAGCGAGGAATTGATTTTCAAATATTAGAAGCCTCTGATCGCATTGGAGGCAGATTGGGAAAAATAGAGGACTTTGCTGACTTCCCACTCGACATGGGAGCTCAATGGTTACACGGCAAGAAATCCCTCATGGGTAAGCTGATCAAGGAGACCAAAACCAAGATTACAAAGGACAAAAGTAAGGAGCGCTATTGGTTCCGTAATCAGTTAATCAAAGAAACACCGATTGATGTCTGGGAAATGTTTGAAGAGGAGGGTTTGCCAGATATCTCTTATCAAGACTATGCCACTCAAAAGGATTT
>CAZHOC010000537.1:0-4724 GCA_964534295.1 uncultured Bacteroidia bacterium
ACGTGGAAGCCGTATTCATACACATTGGCCTTGGCCCGAGGAAAAGCCATGCCAGTATCAGAAGTAACAATGATCAAAGTATTATCAAGTTCTTCTAGGTCCTCCAGCAGTCGGATCATGTACCCAAGCTGTTGGTCAGCCCATTCGATTTCTTGATAGTAGTCCAGCAGGTCTTGTCGGACTGTATCTACTGCAGGCAAAAATTGAGGCACCCCTACTTTGCTTAAGTTTTTTCCCTCACTGCCTTGCCATTTAAATTTTCGATGAGGCTCATGGGTTCCCGCCCAAAAGCAAAAGGGTTGGTCCTCGTCGCGCTCAGACATGAAGCGCGCAAAATTACCAGCATAATCCTTATCGGAGATGCCTTCTTGACTTTCTAGCTTTAATTGGTTGTAAGCAGGTCCAGCAGGATTGTGCTTTCGTCCTGACTTTTCCCAATTACCTGGCCCCCATCCTTTACCCGTATAACCAATATGATATCCTTCATCCGCCAAGATATCAGGATAGGTTTGATAGTAATTGGGGAAGTCGCTGGCATGAGTACCCGCCTGCTCCAATTGCCAGCAATTACGTCCAGTAAGCAAGGCCGCTCGAGAAGGGCTACAACCCGGCGAAGCGGCAAAGGCCTGTCGAAACCAAATTCCTTCACTGGCCACTCGATCGAAGTTGGGGGTTGAGAGTTCGGCGCAGCCGGCCAAAGAAACATGGGCAAAGGACTGATCGTCAGTAATAAACAAGAGGATATTGGGGCGACTAGGCAAATCACCTGTCGACTGGCATGCCATTGGCAACAACAGAAGCAAGGCCAGATATCGTCTCATTGTTGTAAATCTTTCAGCAAAAAACGCCGACTAAATATAGCTTCATTGTCGATACTGATGATCCGGTAGGTAAAGCTGGGCTCAGGGGTGTCGGTTTCGAAATCCAGCATCCCGAAGGAACATTTGTCATTATAGCCAAATAAGGAGGCAGGCATGATTTTGTGTACGTGTACATTGGTCAGCCTGGAGCTCATCATTTCATACAAAGGATACGCATTTTTTCGCTTAATTTCCCACAAATCTGAACGATGGCGATCCGCAGCCAGCAATAAGACGCCACTAATTCGATTCTGGCTAAGAAAGTCAAAAAGCTCTTCGCGTTCGGCCGCATGGCCATCCCAAGTATCAAGACTGCCGGGTTTAGTTTCCGGCGCCATCGGTACGGAAGAGCAGATCACTTTGAAACTGGCCTCTGAAGCTAAGAGCGCCTCTTTTAACCAAGTTTTTTGCGTCTCACCCAGCATCGAGGCTCCTGACTGTTTGGGATCTTCGCGATAATAGCGAGTATCAAGCATAAAAAAATCGACATCGCCCCTGGAAAATTGATAATAGCAGCCGGGCGCAGTTTCTCCTTGACCATAGGCTGGGTTGGCCCATTGCTGGCGGTATAGTCGCCAGACGTCTTTTTTCCAATAGGGCTTATCTACCTCACTACCTCCACGAGCGTCATTGTAGGTGAAGTCATGATCGTCCCAGATGGTATAGACTGGGGTCTGACTTACTAAGCGTTGCCATTCGGATCGGTGCTGACGACGGCTGTAACAATATTGCTGCGTCGCAGGACGCTTAGGATGATCGATATAGACGTTGTCTCCTAATAGTAGCAGGATATCAGGTTCATTGGCGAGTATCGTATCCCACATGCGCTCCTTCCAAGGCGTGTAGCCTGCTCCACCACCAAAGGCGAGACTGAAGTTTGTATTCTGGCCTTGCCGAACGCTTGTCTTGAAGTGATAGACATCACCTATGCGTTGCTCACTTTCGCCCAATCGAATCTCGTACTGATAGCTGGTCGCTGGTTTTAAACCCTCCAATTGAAAGAGATAAGCGTTCCCGGAGGGAAAATCCGTCTCCCGCTCCCCAGCAAAACTCTGCTCCTCCCCTCCTTGAGAAATGTAAATTCTTGGCTCCTCAGTGCCCCAGACTTTGAGGCGGACCTTCAAGCTATTGGCATCTAGGTCTCCCAATAAGGGGCCATTTAGGATAGGGGAATAGCTTTGCTGGCCTAACCACTTTTGAAAGTTATCACTAGCCCAAAATGTCTCCCAAAGAATCGGCGAGCCAGATAGAAAGCGCTCTATCGGCATCCCTAGCCCAATGGCCTTTTCCATAGAAACAATTCCCTCCTCTACCCGATTGCGGCGAGCATACCATAATGCCTCTGCATAGTGGGCTTCGATATCATTAGGATTCTCTACAAAAAAAGTATCCAAAAACTGGCGAGCATTTACCATATAACCGGCTTCTATCTCTGCGATAGTCTCCCGCATCAAACGTTTGTATTGTTTGTCATGGCGCGCCCGAGTGAGACTTTGCTTAAACTCAGTTTTATTGAAAGGGGGCGGAATCATGCCCTCTCCCACTAGCTCCCGCATCAAGCTGCTATCGATGGCGGGTCCCCAAAGGATTTTTTCTCCATCTAGATTGACAAATCCGGGTAGTGAGATTCGCTTTTCATCCTTTTCAAGGGCTTGTTGTAAGGCAGTCTTTCCTGTCCATTGGTATAGATATCGCTGATTTTGGTCAATTAGATAGGTATTGTTATAAGCGGGAACATAATAAAGATAGGTCGCCTCAGAGGTAATGGCTGGGGTAGGACGCGACTTACAGGCCCACAATAGCGAGCCAATGAGCAGAAAATATAGTAGTTGTGTTTTCATCTGTTAGCTGCCAGGCAATGGTTCGGAGCCCCAGCTTTGATTCGCTTGCTTCCCCATCTCCAGTTTTAAGGTTCCGCCTTTGACGAGATCCTCATGCATAAGATAAACTTTGTTCCATGCCTCACCCCGCCAGCTCGCTGATTGGATGTAGCGGTTTTCCAAATTGAGGTTTTCGGTTTCGATGCTAAAGCTAGCCCCAGGATAGTAATCCTGATTGAGGTGGAAAGTAATCTTATCAAATAGTGGACCGCTCAGTTCATAATATGGTTCCACCGAACAGCCTCCCTTCATCGAAAAGATGCCCGTCTTAAGCAATACTGACAAAGCGCCCATCAAGCCTTGATCCTCATCCCCAAAGTAGCCGTGATCCGGGTCAGCGCCACTATAGGTTTTTTCGATTACCTCTCGAGTCCAATATTGGGTCAACCAAGGTGCACCAACATAATTAAAAATGTGGGCAGTCTGCATAGAAGGTTGGTTGCCATAGTTGAGGTATTTGTCGCGATCTTT
Organism: uncultured Bacteroidia bacterium; assembly: GCA_964534295.1. Classification (GTDB taxonomy): domain Bacteria; phylum Bacteroidota; class Bacteroidia; order J057; family J057; genus JBCAWW01. Next base: position 3,212 of record CAZHOC010000537.1, read on the forward strand.
TTCGCTGGGATTGACAAAGTCATGCTCTCTGGCTAATTCAAAGGAACGATTGAGCTTTTCAATCAAAGCTTGTTCACCTCCCATTAGCTCTGCTAATCCAGGCAAATCTTGTGGCACAAACCAAGTCGAAGCCGCAGCCGTAGCCTCCACCCAGCCATCATCATATTTTAAAGGATCATAAGGCTCCAACCACTCATCCTTGAGCGTTTTAGGACGCATCCAGCCTTCCTCAGCATCATAAATATTGCGATAGTTTTGGCCTCGGGATCTGAACATCTCATAATCATCCGTTTTATCTAAAGCCAAAGCTAATTGAGCCATAGTCCAGTCTTGGTAGGCATTTTCTAGGGTCTGTCCACCTCCATCTTCATGGTACCCACTATTGAGTCGCTTTGGTAGGGGATAAGGCACATAACCTCTTTCGATATAGTATTCGAGTCCTCCCCCAAGCTCAGTTTTGTGTTCATAACCTGCTCTCGCCATGATACCACCAGGCATATGATTTTTGCGCAAGGCAGTATAGGCTTCCTCCCAATCGATCTCCCCTCTGATTCCTTTTTGGTAGGCACTGACAAAGAAAGGGGTCGAAGAAGCTCCGGTCATGACATAGGTATAATTGCCGCCTGATGGCCCTCGAGGAATCAATCCCCCATCTCGATACATCATGAGCATGGACTCACAAAACTCTTCTGTAATCTCAGGATAGACCAAATGCCAAAGAGTATTGAGCGTCCATTGCGCGCCCCAGTAGGAGTCAGAATTGTAGTGATTGAACTTAGGCTGACCGGAGGCATCTAATGGGATCTGGCCAATCCGTTTTTCAGGGCCAGTCATATCACAATACTTACCATCGGCATCAGAAATAATGCGACGGCCTTGTAGCGCATGCCAAAGGTCTGTGTAAAAACGTCGTTTTTGATCATCAGTCCCGCCTTCGACTTCGATACGAGAGAGATGCTCGTTCCACTCGTTTTGCGATTCCTCCACCACGCGATCAAAATCCCAATGAGCAAGCTCTGCTTCTAAGTTTAGGCGAGCTTGTTCAATAGAAACATAGGAGATACCCACTTTCATATGAATGTAGGGGTCTGCTTCTGTACTAGGTGCGAAAGCGAGTCTGACCCCGCATTTTTTCCCCTCTGCGTTCTTCCCCTCTTCCAAAAACTTTTTGCCCTGCCAGGCTTCAAATTTTTCTATCTCTTGATCAAACTTCGCTACGAAGTAAACTGGAGTTTCTTTGGGTCGACGGCGAGTAGCACCATTGACCGTATAGCCGGTAATTTCATCTTTAGCGGTTTGCTCTACTTGACCTTTGGTCATAATCGAAGGTCCCAAGGGACCAGTGAGATTAAAGATTATATAGGGAGTTTTCGCCTCTGGATAGCTATAGCGATGAAAGCCTACCCGAGTGGTTGAGGTCAATTCTACTTGTATCCCATCATTTAATCTCAACTTGTGATAGCCAGCTTTTACGATTTCGTCATCATGCGAAAAGGTCTCGCTGTAAGCATCC
>CAZHOC010000538.1:0-4092 GCA_964534295.1 uncultured Bacteroidia bacterium
ACCCTCCTCATGAATATCATGAAGAGGGCATGTTTTAAAGCAAAATGATTCTCTTAGTTAGTCCTGCCGGGATAGACTTTCAAGCCTTCGGCTAGGCACTTCATGGCCTTTTGTAGGTCTTCTCCATTGAGGACATAGGCAATGCGCACTTCGTCTTTGCCATGACCTTCTGAGGCATAAAAGCCCGAGCCAGGGGCCATCATCGTAGTTGCGCCTTCATAGCTAAACTCTTCTAGCATCCAGCGGCAAAAACGCTCGCTATCGTCGATAGGTAGCCTAACCATGGCGTAAAATGCCCCATCAACTTCTGGGCAATGTACCCCGGGAATAGCGTTCAGCGCAGCTTTGAGCATATCTCTACGTTGAGCATATTCACTACGTACTTCTTCATAAAAAGTAGCGGGCAGGTGGTAAACTGCTTCTGCTCCAATCTGGCCGAGGGTAGGAGGGGAGAGGCGGGCTTGAGCCAATTTGAGGACACTGTCCATTACGCCTTTGTTGCGACTCACCACACAACCAATCCGAGCCCCACAAGCCGAAAAGCGCTTAGAAACGGAATCTGTAACGATCACATTTTCTTCTATGCCTTTCAACCCTAATACAGATTGGTGTGTCTTTCCGTCATAAGCAAACTCACGATACACTTCATCTGAGATGAGGTATAAATCATGCTTTTGCACAATCTCTTTGAGCTTTTCTAAAGACTCTTGGGGATAGATGACACCAGTAGGATTGCCCGGATTACAGATCAAAATGGCGCGGGTCCGCTCTGTGATTAAAGCTTCGAAAGCTTCAATCGGTGGCAGTGCAAAATCATCTTCAATCCGAGTAGTAATCGGCACAACTTTGACATTAGAAAAAATCGAAAAGCTATTGTAGTTGGCGTAAAAGGGTTCAGGAATGATCACTTCATCTCCTGGGTTCATGGTCGCAGCAAAAACAAAGCTTAGCGCTTCTGAAGCGCCGGTACTAACGAGGATTTCGTCTGTACTGAGTTGATGGCCAAGGCCGCCGTAGTATTGGCTGATCGCTTCGCGCAACGCTAAGATCCCAGCCGAATGGCTATAGGCCAAAATCTTAGTGTCAGCCTTTTGGATAGCTTCAAACCAAATCGGAGGGGTTTCTATATCAGGTTGTCCAATGTTGAGGTGATATACCTTCGTACCACGCGCTTTGGCCTGATCGGCAAAAGGAACCAATTTGCGGATTGGTGAAGCGGGAATGTCATGTGCTCTTTGCGAAAGTTGAGGCATAGTCGGGGGATTGTCTTTTTGTGCGCAAATATATATAAACTGCATGAGCAACTGTAATAAATGGTTGCCTGCATGCAACTAATCCTATATCTTGAATTCACTAAGCTCTAGCTTTCTACTATATGCAACTAACGATACGCGGCCTTTCCAAGACTTATCCCAATGGAACCCAGGCGCTTAAAAATGTTGATCTGGATATCACGCAAGGTATGTTTGGCTTGCTCGGCCCCAACGGTGCCGGAAAGTCCACGCTAATGAGAACTTTGGCTACGCTCCAAGATGCCGACGAAGGGAGTGCCGAAATGGACGGCCTAGACCTCCTCAACCAAAAGGACGAATTGCGTCAGATCCTGGGCTATCTCCCGCAATCATTTGGGGTTTATCCAGACGTCAACGCCCAAAATATGCTTGATCACTTCGCTCGCCTCAAAGGCATCCACAATCGGGCCGAGCGCGAAGAGACCGTCAAAGCCTTATTGCATCAAACCAATTTGTATGATGTTCGCTTTCGCAAAGTAGGAGGATTTTCTGGAGGTATGCGCCAGCGCTTTGGGATCGCTCAGGCCTTGCTTGGCAATCCTAAATTGGTAATCGTCGATGAGCCAACCGCAGGCCTAGATCCGGCCGAACGGCATCGCTTTCACAATCTCCTCGCCGAAATCGGTGAAAATATCATCATCATTCTTTCTACTCACATTGTAGAGGATGTAAGTGATCTTTGCCAAAATATGGCCATCCTTTACCGTGGCGAAGTCATCGAGGCAGGCGTTCCGCTTGAGCTGATGAAAAAAGAAGAGGGTAAAATCTGGACTACTACAATTGAAAAATCCGAACTAGCCAAATATAAAGCTGATTGGAATGTGATTTCCTTCCGTCATTTTGCGGGTAAAATCGTGATTAGAGTATATCATCCTCATAAACCCAGTCCAGCGTTTGAAGCTACTCCAGCTAGTTTGGAGGACGTTTACTTCGCTCGTACGCTTGAAAAAGAAGCTTCTCTCGCCGCCAAAGTCGTTTAAACATGCTCAAAGACATTTTTCTTTTTGAAATCCGTTATCGACTGCAGCGGCCTTCCTTTTATGTATATGCTGTCATTTTGCTGCTTACGGGCATCCTTTATGGAGCAATACTGGGTGGGGCCTTGGGCGTCGAACAATCTCAACAATTGACTGGAGGAGGTCAAAACTTTGCTAATTCTCCGGTTAACCTGCATTTGATTATCTCTGCCGTGGCTCAGGCCATCGGTACCTTTGTGATTGCGGCCTTTATGGCGGTGCCGGTCTTCCGAGACTTCAAATACAATGCGCACTCGATTTACTTTACCAAACCAATCAATAAGCTCAACTATCTCCTAGGGAGATATCTGGGGTCCTTAGTCATCGTCCTGATCTTGATGCTTTTTATAGCAATCGGGATAGGTATCATGTTGCATTGGCCTTATGAAGAGCCTCCCAAGCTTGGGCCCTTTAACTTGATGCATTATCTCTGGCCTTACTTGGTCTCAATAGTGCCTTATACCATCCTGACAGGTTCGATATTTTTTGCTTTGGTTTCGCTCACGCGCAACGAATTGCTCATTTACCTCAATGCCATCATTTTGTTGGTATTGTTTTCGGTAGCAGCTCAGGTAGCAAGTGGGATAGACAATCCGGTTCTTGCGAGCTTGATTGATCCTACTGGAGGCGTTGCCCTTGGCAAGACAGTGGAATTTTGGTCAGTTACAGAGCGAAATACGCAACTAATTCCTTTCTCCGCCTCAGTCGGATGGAGTATGTTGCTTTGGCAGGCGATTGGTTTTGGGATACTGGCCTTTACTTTCTTCAAGTTTAAGTTGAGCTACGCCAAGCCCAATTTGATCAAGGCCAATAAAAGTGCCACACTGCAAAGCTCTCCCGCTTCTAGCCCTATCGAAGCAGAAGTCAATCTGCCTAGCAATACCTTGAGTTATACCCTCAAAAACCGCTTGGATCAATTGAGTATGCTTACGGGCATGGAATTGAGACGCCTGACGAGATCTCCTATCTTCTGGGTTATCATCGGTATATCGATTTTGTTTTTAGGCATTGCCCAATTCGCCAACGAAATCACTCAGGTATTTGGCACGCCTACCTTACCGGTTACCTACAATATGATTGACAATATCATGGGTAGCATGGTGCTCTTTATTTTGGCGATTTTGATTTTCTTTTCAGGACAAATGGTCTGGCGGGATAGAGATTATAAGGTCAATGAGCTGTATGACGTGATGCCTGTGCCCAATTGGCTAAGCTTTACCAGTAAGTACCTCTCATTGGCTTTGTTGCCATTCTTGATTTTGATCCTCGGAATCATCATTTCGGTCATTTTTCAATTAGCCAATGGCTACACCCGCATCGAGCTGGATGTCTACATAAAGATGCTCCTAGGCTTCCGAATGATCAATTTCCAGCTTTTCCTAGTGCTTTGTTTGCTAGTCCAAGTCATGACTCCCAACAAATACCTAGGCTTCTTTGCTAGTGTGATCTTATTTTTCTTTTTCGGGACCATCCTTCCCTTACTTGGGGTCGAAGACAGGCTCTTCCGTTTCATGTCAGGCTATCGCTTGACCTATTCTGATATGAATGGTTTCGGACCCTTTGTCAAGCCTTTTATGGCCTATAAGACATATTGGATTGGCTTCTCCATCATCTTGCTGGTATTGGCTAATGCCCTCTATCCAAGAGGTACAGAACAAAGCTTAAGACGTAGATTCCGTCAACTAAAAGATAATTTCAATCTTCCTGCTTGGACCGCTAGTGCCATTGGCTTGGCTTTGTTTATCGGGATGGGCGCTTACATCTTCTACAATACTCGCGTGCTC
>CAZHOC010000538.1:4102-4718 GCA_964534295.1 uncultured Bacteroidia bacterium
GAGTACACCAAGTCAGAAGAAACTAATCGTCAACAAGCCCTTTACGAGAAACGCTACAAGCAATACGAAACCATGGCTAAACCACGCATTATTGCCGTGGATATCGAAGTGGATTTATATCCAGAAAAGCGGGACTATGAATTTAGAGGGACTTATCTCATGCATAATGAGACCGATCAGCCCATTGACTCGATTCACATTCAAGCTGGACTAGATACCGAGCTCGAATTTGAGACCCTGACGCTCGATCGTCCTTATGAGTCAGTCTTAGAAGATGATACCTTTTCCTATCATATCTACCGTTTAGAAGAGCCGCTCGCTCCAGGTGATAGCATCACTCTTAGCTTTGATGCCGACTACATCACTGCCGGATTTCCAGCTAGTGGCATGAATATGCAGATTGTGGAAAATGGGACCTTCTTCACCTCTTTCTTATTTCCATCGATTGGTTATCAAAGTCTGGTAGAGCTAAACTCTAAAGAGATACGTAAGAAGTATGATCTAGCGGAGAAGCCTGGCTACGCCGAACGCACAGACACGGCTGCGCTCATGAATACCCTTTTTGGCAATGATGCAGACTGGATTGACTTTGAGGCCACTGTCAGTACTAGTCCTG
>CAZHOC010000539.1:0-2863 GCA_964534295.1 uncultured Bacteroidia bacterium
GCCGGCATTATCAATATCGTGCTCAAAAAGAATAACCTACAAGGCACCAATGGATCCATTGGTCTCAATATCGGGCATGGCTGGGGCGAAAAATATGGCATCAATACCAATCTCAATCACCGTCAAGGAAGTTGGAACCTAAATGCATCCTATGCCTTTAATCATGATGATAGCTATAGTAATTTCTTTGGTGGAGGCACCCAAAACGTACCCATCATGGGCGGAGCAATGGATGTATTTTTTGACCAGAAAGCTGAACGCAAACTGGATGTCCATAGCTTTAACTTTGGCTTCGAGACTGAGCGGAACCATGATTGGCTTTGGGGAGGACAGCTAAGCCTGATGCATTCACAAACCGCGGCTACCATCCGTAACGAAGCACAATATGATTTGTGGGCCGACTCTAGCTTTAGGACAGAAATCGAAATCCTAAACGACAATCGTTGGTCAAATCTTGGTACGGGTCTATATGCCCAGAAGCAACTCAATCCTAAGACGAGCTTTGGCTTCAACCTTGATTATTTTTTCTTCCAGAATGATAATCCCAGCGAAGCAGAAAGTCGATTTTTTGATGCAAATGAAAATAGTTTTTTGCCGACAGACAGCATTTTTGCGGAGTCTACTTTGAGTCAAAGCAGTACGCTGCTGCACTTAGGGGTATTGGGCTTTGACTTTCAACATCAAACCAATCAAAACTTTAAATGGGAAGTAGGGATCAAAGCGACTGCTTCCCAAACCCATAATACTAGCGGGGTGCAAAGTTGGGTAGGAGATCGCTGGCTCAGGGATCATCGTGCGAGTAGTAATGCCTTTATGCGAGAATTGATCGGAGCGGCTTATGTTAATTCAGACGTTCGCCTAGGCGAACGCACAAACTTAACGGCTGGCCTTCGTTATGAATACTGGGATCGCCAATCAGTAGAGGCGGCCATAGACCGTAGTTTTGGGCGATTCTTTCCGTCAGTATTTCTCAGCCACAAATCCTCCGATAATAGCGAGTGGCGGTTAGCGCTAAATCGACGTATTTCTCGGCCCTCTTTTCAGGATTTGGCAAACAATCTCACCTACAATGGGCCTTTGTCCGTGTTTGCGGGTAATCCAAGCCTAAACCCCAATACCCTGACCAATTTGACCTTTTCCTACCTATATAAATCCTATCAGTTTTCGCTCAGTCTAAGAGATGAGGACAACCCCATCGCTCGCTATCAGATTAGCGAAAATGCTCAAAAGGATTTGATTTATGTTCTGCCTCATAATCTAGCGCATCAACAAAGTCTCAACCTCAGTCTGCAACTGCCTATAGAAATTGGCTCTAAGCTTAGTCTGAATTTAGGCGGTAGTGGCGCCTGGAGACGTTATCAGCTATCTCATACCCTTGAGGCTTATGAGGGCAATTATTTCACCTATAATCTCAATGGCAATTTGCGCTTGCAACTACCCTGGGAAATGTCAGCGGAGCTTTCGGGCTGGTATGCAGGGCCCTTTCATGAAGGATCAAAAGTATTTGAAGGATTTGGGATGCTCAATGCCGGCCTACAAAAAAAATGGGGGCATAGTAGTCTACAATTGAGTGTAACAGACTTGCTAAAATCTATGAATATATGGTCCTATTTTGGCGCTTTAACTCCTGAAGCCTATGAAGTAGAAACCAGCGTGCTATTTCGACCTGAATCTAGCTTTAATAGAATCATTAGAATTAGCTATCAATACAACTTTGGTAATAGTGATCTAAAAGGCCTTAAGCGTCAAAAAGAAGCTGCCTCAGAAGAAAGAGCCCGACTTGCCCCCAATTAGGTTTCCGAGGCTCCCAACAAATCCGTAGCTTGAATTTTCCTCAAGCTACGGATTTGTTATGAAAACGATTTGTCTATGGATTGCCCTGTTTTTAGGTTTTGGTAAGCTTTGCGCAGAGATAGAGCCAAAATGGATTAGTTACCCATCTGCCAACAATACTACTTACGGGGTCTATCATTTTCGCAAACAATTTACTTTAGACAGTGTCCCGGATTCACTTTTAATCGCCATTTCAGCGGACAATCGGTACCGTTTATTTGTCAATGGACACTCTGTATGCTTTGGACCCGCCAAGGGAGATCTCCAGACCTACAAATACGATCAAGTCGACATTCAAGCGTTCCTCGAAGAGGGGCAAAATCTCATCGCTGTCCTTGTATACAACCTCGGGAAAGACAAACCAATGTCATTCTTTTCGAAGCAGACGGCCTTTTTCCTTTCTCCACTCAACCCACAATTTGATTTTATAAGCACGAAGCATAGGTGGAAAGTTTATCGAAACCCTGCTTATCAGCCCATTAGCTATCAGGAAATGCTCTTCGATAAGCGCTGGTTCTATGGTTATTACGCCTGTGGTCCAGGAGATCGAATTAATGTTGGTCAATATTCCCATGATTGGACTAGCCTCAGATATGATGATCAAGCATGGCTAGAGGCAGAGTCCCTACAGTTTGAGAATAATCCTCCTTGGCCGCTAATGCCGAGAAATATTCCTTTTATGAAGGAGGGAGAGCCAGTTTGGCCGCAAGTCCGAATGACAGAAGGATTGGATCAAGATGCAAATTGGCCGGATGATCAAAATGAAATACTCGTCCCGCCTCATACTAAAGCCAAAGTCTTGCTTGATTTTGGACGGCTTACTATGGGATATCCGGAACTAGACATCCGAGGAGGCAAGAATAGTCAGATTAGAATCCGTTATGCTGAGGCTTTGTATGAAAAGGTTAATCTTAAGGCCCATCGTGACTCCATCAAGGGATTAGAAATGTTTGGTGTTTGGGATGAACTCAGGGCTGATGGTTCTGATTTTCGCTTTATTCCCCTTTGGTAGCGTTGTTTTCGCTATGTG
>CAZHOC010000539.1:2873-4701 GCA_964534295.1 uncultured Bacteroidia bacterium
TCGCCCTGTCCCGCGTCGGCTGAGTTCCCTTAGCGCCGTGCGATTTGAAATCCAAACAGATGAGGCTCCTCTTTACATTGAGCGTTATATCAATCGATTTTCGGGCTACCCTTACGAGGACTTAGCCGATTTCCGCTGCGATGACGACACCCTCAATCAGATATTTGCGATGTGTCGCCGGACTTTAGAAATGTGTTCTGGCGAAACTTATTATGACACCCCTTTTTATGAGCAGATGAGTTATGGTGGGGACAATCGCCCTATTGCGGCGCTTTCCACTTACCTGAGCACGGATGACCGTTTGCTCCGAGAGATGCTTAGGATTTATCCTCAATCGGCCAATCCTGCTACTGGGCTGATGACATCCGCCTATCCATCACGCTTCCCTTTTGATCATGGAAGCTGGTCTTTGGTTTGGGTACAGACCATTTATGACTATTTCCTATATCGAGGAGATAGCAGCTTTGTAAGGACTTTTATAGAACCTATAGAAGGAGTGCTAAGCTATTATGCGCGTCATATGGATGAATCCCTAAACTTATTGGGCTACTTACCCGAGCGAAACTTTATCGATTGGAGCATTGATAAGGGCCGGGTTCCCCGAACGTCTGCATCAGGGGAATGCGTGCATTCGAGCATGATGAGTCTTTGTTATCTCCAAAGTCTACAGACCAGTATCAAATTGTATCAGGCGCTAGGGGAAAACCAAAAAGCACAAAGATGGGAGGTAATCGCCGCCAAACTCCGAGAAGGTATTCAAACTCATTGTTGGAATAAAGAGCGTCAACTCTATCAAGATGCTCCAGAACGAGACGTTTTTTCGCAGCACACTAACGTTTTAGCTATTTTGTGCGAATTGGGTTCTACTGAGGATCAGGTCCTACTTATGCAAAAAATCCTGAAGGAAGACTTTGATGAGTACGCGAGTAGCTATTTTTCTTACTACCTCTTTTGTGCCATGAGGCAAACGGCTATGGAGGAAGCCATTATAGATCAGTTAGGGTTTTGGTACGACTTCATCGAACGCGGCCACACGACTATAGGAGAAACAGGCTTCGCTTCCCACGATCGCTCTGATTGTCATGCTTGGAGCGCCCACCCTGCTCACTTTTTCTTAGCCAGCATAGTTGGTATGCAAGCAAAAGGCTACGCCTCAAATGAGATTGAATTAGTTCCCCATTTAGGCGAACTCCAACATATTGAAGCTGGCCTCCCCCACCCTTTGGGCAGAATCAAAGTTGAGTATAAGCGTCAATTAGGAGAAATCAAGGCGATGATCGTCTTACCAAAAGGTTTATCAGGCAAACTTAGCTGGCAAGGAAAGGTCTATCTTCTCAGTTCTGGCCAAAACCAACTCCAATTAGCAGAATAAAAAAAGGGATGGCCCAAAAAGCCATCCCCGCTCAATCATGTGTAGGAATTCTTTAGTCTCCCTTTTGAATGCGCTCTTCAAAGTTGAAAGTACCATCTGTACTGTAAACGCGGAAGATCAATAATTGGTCTTCAATATCAGACAAATCAATTTCTGCTACTCCAGTAGAGAGGTCTAGATATTGTTCTAGCAAAATCTCACCATTGAGGCTTACTAAAGTCGCAACTAGACATTGCTTAGTAGCGCAGTTGCTTTGTCCACCTTCAATAACCAAGTAATCAGGAGTTGGATTAGGATATACGCTAACAATTTTGATGTCAGGATGAGACTCTGTAGTCTCCGCAGTTTTTCCAACTATTAGTGTAGCATTTGATTTAGATTGAGCCATCATGGCCACACTAAACATCATAAGCAAGGAAAAGAGAGAAAGTTTAACTGTGCGCAGTTTCATAAAAG
>CAZHOC010000540.1:0-4700 GCA_964534295.1 uncultured Bacteroidia bacterium
TGGTTGAGAGGGACAATAAAGCGAGTTTAGAAAAATCTTCAAAATTGGAAGTAGCTGGTTTTTGTATACCGCTACGCGGAACGAGGGAATTTCAAATGTCCAATGCCAAATTTTGAATGTAGAATCTCGAAATTACGCATTCGAAATTCTACATTCGGAGTTCAATCGTTCTGCGAAGCAGCCACAAAAAAAGAGGCACGAAAACTCGTACCTCTTCAAAAGATATATTTTCAAAATTAAGCCGTAGCGTAAACGCTGTTACGGGTAATTTTCGCTTCAAAATCAGCGCGGAAGCGTTGGATCGTATTACGAACAGGCCATGCAGCAGCATCAGCAAGGGCACAAACAGTGCGACCTTCCATCGTATCACATAGCTCAAGTAAAGTATCAAGATCACGCATTTCACCATCTCCACGATCGATCTTCTTGAGCATCTTGACAAACCAGCCAGTTCCTTCACGACAAGGAGTACACTGACCACAAGACTCGTGATCGTAGAAATAAGAGACACGGATCAAAAACTTAACGATATCTGTGTCTTCATCAAGAATACACATACCGCCGGTTCCGACAAAAGTTCCCACAGTGCGCAGTGAATCCGCATCCATGGTAATCCCTTCAATCATTTCCGCAGTCAAAATCGGTACGGAAGATCCTCCTGGTACAACCGCTTTGAGTTTCTTGCCGCCTCTGATACCGCCTGCTACTTTGTAGATGAGGTCAGAGATCAACATACCAGATGGATACTCATACATACCCGGGCGATTGACGTGTCCGGCGATACCGTACAACATCGGGCCAGGGAAGGTAGCGCAACCAATTTTGCTATACCAATCAGCGCCGTTTTGCATGACTAGCTTGACGTGCGCGAGGGTTTCAATATTGTTGATGGTGGTAGGCTTGCCCCAAAGTCCGTACTGAGCGGGGAATGGTGGCTTAGAACGTGGATAAGCACGCTTACCTTCCAATGACTCCATAAGAGAAGTCTCTTCACCACAAATGTAGGCACCGGCCCCTTTGTGAACGTAGAAGTGAATGCTAATGCCAGTACCCATGATGTTGTCACCAGCGTAGCCTTTGGCGTATGCTTGGTCAACAGCTTCCTGCATCATGTCGATCCAGTCAGCATACTCACCACGGATGTAGCAATAAGCAGCATCCATTTCCATGGCATAACAAGCAATCAAAGCTCCCTCAATAAAGAGGTGAGGATTGTATTCAAAAATCCGACGGTCTTTATGTGTACCTGGCTCTGATTCATCCCCATTACAAGCAAGGTAGCGAGGTACCCCTTCTTGCTTAGGAGGCATGAAAGACCATTTCAAACCTGCGTTAAAGCCTGCCCCACCGCGTCCGCGAATGTTGGCTTTTTTGACTTCATCAACGACAGATTTGCGGTCCCACTTCTTGTCAGTCAGGACTTTACGTAGCGTTTCGTAACCGTTGTATTCCTTCTCATAAACTGCGATATCATGCAGATTAGGAATATCAGGTAGGATTAACTTGTTATAATTTTTCCAATCCATGGAAATCTAGCTTTCTAATTGAGCTTGAAGTTAGTCAATTTTATCGATAGGACAACCGAGAACGGCAGTCTTTTGTTGAGTCAAATTGTCTCTTTATTCGGTTTTGGCTCCGGTATCAACCTCGCTAGAGGGTAATTCCCAATTGGCGCTTTCTGCTTTGGTGTCGGCATCCTCTTTTTTAGGAGGAGTACTAGGCGTAGCTCCAGTAGCGCCCGCCATCGTTTCTGCTTGACGTGCGTCTTCGTCCATTTTGAAAAAACGGCCCTGGAAGAATAGAATTGCTACAATACCAATTGAGATGGCGGCATCTGCGACATTGAAGATAGGCCATAAAGAGGTGTAGGATCCCCCAAAGAGTGGAACCCAATCGGCGATAGTGCCTTCCCAAATATCGAGATAGAGAAAATCAACTACTCGGCCGTGGAATAGACCACCGGCGTAGTTGTTGATATCCGAAAACCACATCCCATAAAAGGTACGGTCGATAATATTGCCGAGTGCCCCGCCAAAAATCAGCGCCACAAACCATGGCAATGGGGAGCGATGGCTGGCGAGTCTGAAGACTACCACCCCAATCACGACCACAGCGCCAATAGAAAAGAGGGTGAGGATCAATTTGCCCGTTTCATCGGACATTTCCCCCCCTAAGGAGTTGACGATTTTGGATACGGTAAGGCCGAAGGCGGCCCCTTTGTTTTCGATAAACTGGATTTTGAAAAAATCGCCGATCACGGAAACCGCTTCTCGATACTCAAAATTCAGCTTGATATACAATTTGGTGAGTTGATCCAGCAGAACTACTGCGAATGCAATCAAAAAATACTTTCTCGCCTTCAAAGCCTGTAGGGTAAATTCGGTTTCTGGTTATCGTTTTGCCTGGGTACGATTCATTTTCGCAGCCACAGTGGTAGTAGCATGTGGCACCACGCGTAAGCGATCAGCAGGAATACGATCTCCGCTAATTCGGCAAATTCCGTAGCTACCATTTTCAATACGAATCAGGGCTTTTTCAAGCTTATCACTAAACTTTTCCTGACGCGCCATCAATATCTCTACCTGCTCTTTTTCACGGCTTTCGTTGCCATATTCAGTAAAATTGAGGCTATCCGCAGAGCTGCCGCCAAGCTCCTTCAAAGAAGTAGCTAGACGTTTATATTCATTCTGAGACTCTTCGAGTTTTTTCTGGATAATCGTTTTAAACTCGGCGAGCTCCTTTTTGGAGTAGAACTGTTTTTCTTTGTTACTTTCCATACAATGTGTCCATTTAAGTTTAGGTCAAAGTGAGGAAACGAGAACTTGCAATAGTAGTGTATAATAGTTGTGGTTAGATACGCGCTAAGGCGATCTTTCCAGTAGTGCCATTGATATCAACCTCTTCACCTTCTGATATCTCAGCTAACGTGAGACTTTCGCCTAGGGTTTCTTTGCAGATGTAATCTGAAAAGGCATTGACTGCATTATCCCAGGCAGCTGAAGAGATCTTAATGTTGATACGATCGGTAACTTCGAAGCCATTGTTCTTGCGGAGATTTTGAATGCGATTGACAAACTCTCGCGCGATGCCTTCCTGCTCCAAAGCCTCAGTCAAAGTAACGTCCAGAGCCACAGTAAATACTCCATCGGAGGCAACTGACCAGCCCGGAATGTCTTCACTTAATATATCAACATCTGCTAATTCGATCTCAAACGGGCCATTGGAGAGCGTAAGCTCAAATTTCCCTTCTTTTTCCAATGACTTGATATCTTCCTGACTAAACTTAGCTAAAGCGGGTCCGATTTCTTTGATTAGCGGTCCTACCTTGGGCCCCAAAGCGCGGAAGTTTGGCTTTATTTTCTTAACCAGGATCGAATTATCCTCCCGAATATACTCAATTTCTTGAATATTTACTTCTTTAGAGATGATATTTTTTACATTATCAAATTGTCCAGCCAATTGACTATCCATGATTGCAACCATTGCTTTGGCAAGCGGTTGACGGACTTTCATCTTCTCCTTACGGCGGATACTGAGGATCAAAGAAGTAACCTTTTGAGCCATATCCATCCGAGCTTCGGCCGTTTTGTCGATCAAGTCGGTATTAGCCTTCGGATAACGTTCAATATGTACGCTCGAAAGCTTTTTACCTCCTGTCAAATCACGATATAGCTTCTCCGCAAAGAAGGGAGCGAAGGGGCTCATCAAGACAGAAACCGTCTCTAGACACTCATAGAGCGTATCAAAGACTTTGGCATCGCCATCCCAGAAGCTACGGCGACTGAGGCGCACGAACCAGTTAGATAGCTGCTCATTGACAAAATAGTCTATTGCTCTCACGGCCCGAGTCGGATCATAATCATCCATATACTCAGCCACGTCTTGGATCAAAGAGTTCTTGACGGACAAGATCCACTGATCTAGTTCAGAGCGAGATTTTGGATCGCTAGCTTCGCCATATTCATAGCCAGCTATGTTGGCGTAAAGCGCAAAGAAGTTGTAAGTATTGAACAAAGTGCCGAAATACTTACGCTGCACCTCCTGCACCCCTTTGAGGTCAAAACGCAGGTTTTCCCATGGCGGGGAGTTGGCGATCATATACCAACGGGTCGCATCAGCCCCATAAGTAGAGATCGTAGAGAAAGGATCTACTACGTTACCGATACGCTTAGACATCTTGCGCCCATCCTTGTCAAGCAAGAGACCGGTTGAGATGACATTTTTAAAGGCAACGCTATCTTCTAGCATTACCGCTATGGCATGGAGGGTAAAGAACCAACCACGAGTCTGGTCAACCCCTTCTGAGATAAAGTCAGCGGGGAAGGCAGATTTGAATTCGTCTTGATTTTCGAAGGGGTAGTGCCATTGCGCGAAAGGCATAGAACCCGAGTCAAACCATACGTCGATCAGATCGGTCTCGCGGGTCATAGGCTTACCGCTTTCGCTTACTAGGGTCAAGTCATCGACACCGGGCTTGTGTAGGTCAAGTTCTGCGAAGAACGCATCCATTCTTGCCTGTGGCATGACACCTGCGGCTACGGCCTTTTCGGCCTCGGCCTGTAGTTCGGCGACTGAGCCGATACACTTACGCTCCTGCTTGTCCTCTGTGGACCAAACTGGCAAAGGCACGCCCCAATAGCGAGAACGAGAAAGGTTCCAGTCTACCAGATTTTCTAGCCAATTGCCAAAACGACCGGTAC